>NZ_JBPYCR010000051.1:0-14815 GCF_051846915.1 Virgibacillus sp. W0181 | reverse complement strand
GTGATTTCCCTCCTGGATTTGGTTTTGGTCGACTTTAATTCTAAAGGGAAACTCACTTGTTTTCTATTTTTATACTAAAAAATAGTGTTAGTGAATTTTCTTCACCAACACTATTTATTGTAGAGCCCAAATTTTGGGGGAGGCGGCTTTACTCATAATCGAAGATATAGAAAAAACTCATTAACAATTGACTAAGTGGAATGAACTTTATTTTTTAAATTCTCATTGATTTCATCGCATAAATGAGCAGAGTCTATTATTACGATAAGTTTATTACAATGGATATTTGATGAATGAATATATAAAGCAACCCATGTTGGAACAGGGCTGCGTGGTGGGTTATGCTCGTTATCGTACGGATAATAGTCAACCGGCCCGACTCACAGGATTCGGTTTATTATTGAAACGTGGGTTATTGGACTTTTATATAGGTGGACTTGTTGTTTATTACGGATTAACAAGCTATAACCCCCACCTTTCTGTGTGGAAAATTAAAGGTCATGAACGAACTGAAATTACCGTTGAGAAAGTATGGACGGTTAAATATCTAATGAACCCGAATGTACTGTATTTTTAATTATAGCGATAGAATCATTATTATTGCTCAATGCTGAATCCAGATCAAATTCTAAAATTACGTATTGTAGCAACAGCCATGCTAAAATTAAAGTCCCTATTGTTACTAGTATGACTAATGCTACAGCTATCTTTCCCTTCATATGCTGTCCTCCTTTCGGTTTTCTATAAGTGATATCAACGCTTGAAATAATATTAATTAGTTTAATGCAATACGAGAAGGTAGCCACGGTATTGCTGTGAATAAAAAGCTATTCGTTAAATGGATATATGTATATAACGAATAGCTTTATCTCTTGTGCAATTATATCTTGTGTGAAAAGTTGATTAAAGTGCTTTTGATATATGATAATCTTCCAAATTAATGTCAAGTGTTTTGTTTAGCGCAATATTCGCTAGTTGACTTCCGACAAAAGGACCAGTTGTAAGTCCGGATGCCCCAAGACCATTCGCAATTATTAAACCTTTTATGTTAGGGATGGGACCAATAATTGGCAAAGAGTTTTGTGTAAAGGGTCGAAAGCCTACGCGTGTTTCTAAAATCGTACTATCAGCTAAACGTGGCATAATTTGTAATGCTTTGGTTAATATTTCATTTACACCACCAGCTGTTATGCGGGAGTCGAATCCAGCCTTTTTTTCATGGGTTGCACCGATGACTATACGGTTTGAGTCCAATGTTAAAAAGTATTGGTTATTCGGTGGCATGACTACAGGCCAGTTACGTGTATCCGTATTAGGAAGTTCTAAGTGGATGATTTGGGCTTTTTGCGGGTACACATTGATTTCCACGCCTATGGGCTGAAGCAATTCTTTCAACCAAGCTCCTGCTGCAGCAATGACGAGTTCTGCTTTAATGAGCTTGTTATTGAAAACGACTCCTTCTATTCTATTGTTCTTATAGTGAAGTTCAGCATTCTCATCGATAAATGTTGCCCCGTGTTTTTTTGCACCCTTAATAAGCGCGTGTCTTAGTGCTCTGCCGTCTACACGTGCAGCGCCACTCACGTATATCGAATGGTATGAATCGTCAACTAATGGAAAGCTTTCATTTGTTTCTTCAGGTTTGAGTATGTTAATTGTACCGATTTCAGGAGCATCTATTTTTCGATTTAACAAACGTTCCTCTGCGGATAGCAATTTCTCCTCATTTGTAAACAGGCTAATTGCACCTACTTTTTTATAACCGGTTTGACTTTCACCATCAGTTTTCAATTCATCAATGAGTTGAGGATATAATTTAGCTCCGTTTTTGGCAAGGTGATACCAAGCTTTATTTCTTCGTTGAGCGAGCCAGGGACAAATAATGCCGGCCGCAGCATTCGTGGCCTGTCCGTCCTCGGTTCGGTCAATGACAATTACTTCGGTGCCTGCTTTGGCCAATTTATATGCTGCTGTGGCTCCGACAATACCGGAGCCGATAATAATTACCTTTTTCATAAATTTACTTCAAATCCTTATGTAACCACATTTTAATTCAGAACAATTGTAACATGAATACAATCTATGTTTAAATATATACGCTTTATAGTAAACATGGTACATTAGATGGAGAACAATAGATCTAGCGAGGATGAGTGAGTGAGAATAGAAAAATCAAGTAATGGGTTTGAAAAGCTGTCGTTTGTATAATACAATTCATTAGGAAAAAGTATGGAATATTAACTTGATTTACAAAGGGGTTTGCTTTGTTGCGAAACAAAAGGATTTTTGGATGGTTTGGTTGGAGTTTAGTTACAGTTACTGTCGTCGTAGGTATCGGCGCAATGCTTGTTTTTTTCAATTTGTTTGGCCTCAATATATTTGAAGATCAATCACAGTCAACAAATAATGTGGAAAAAGGCGAGGTTGAGCAGATGTCTACTGAAATGAATGAACTTGTTCAGCAAACACGCGAAACGGTTGGGGAGGAATATAAAGATACTGTGGCCTTTATTTCGGACATGCACGATTTTTATAATAAGACTACGGGTTATGGGGCAATTAATTCATTGGACTGGGAAGAGCAGAAGGAACAGGCGGAATACGTGGGGGGATTTATTGATGAAACGTTACCAGTCATCGAGAATAAGCGTTTAAAAACTGATCTGGAAACAATACAAAAACTTGCTCAATCTGCCCGTAATGAGAAGGATGCCGAATTAATCCGTGACTTACACCGCATGTTTCATGACTTGGATATAGCGTTAAATAAATATAGCAATTACGATAAAATCTGGGATGTAACGGAAACACTGAAAATGCAAAATTGACTGGATATATGGTTAACTTCTATAGTTACAAGTGGAAAAATAAAGCGCTTTTACATATCTGTTCGGCTTTAAAATACTACTTTTAGCGGACAAATTGTGTTAATCTTATAGGTAGAATAAGATTAAAAAGATAATAATTGTAAGGAGAGTACATTAGAATGAAAGCTTTAATTTTTGGACATAAAAACCCTGACACTGACTCTATTTGTTCAGCATTGGCTTACGAAAGTTTGAAAAAGAAATTAGGATTTTCAGTTGAAGCAGCCCGTTTAGGTGAAGTGGGTAAGGAGACACAATTCGCGCTAGACTATTTTGATATAGAAGCACCGCGATTGATAGAGAAAGTAGAAGATGACGTGGATGAGGTCATATTGGTTGACCATAATGAGTTTCAGCAAAGTGTGGATAATATTAAAGAGGTACGTATTGCTGAGGTAATTGACCATCACCGCATTTCCAACTTTGAAACGAAGGAGCCACTATACTTTCGTGCAGAGCCTGTTGGCTGTACAGCTACAATATTGAACAAAATGTATCAAGAAAACAATGTACTTCCTTCAAGAAGTGTCGCAGGTTTATTATTATCGGCTATCATTTCGGATTCACTACTTTTAAAATCCCCTACATGTACGGAGGAAGATGTTCAAGCTGCAAATGAATTAGCTGAAATTGCTCAAGTTAATCTGAATGAATATGGTCTTGAAATGTTAAGAGCAGGAACGGATTTGAGCGATAAATCAATTATAGACTTATTAACGATGGATGCAAAAGAATTTACAATGGGTAATGCGAAAGTGGAAATCGCTCAAGTGAATGCAATTGACATTAACCAAGTATACGAAGCTCAAGCAGCGATAGAAGAAGAAGCAAATAAACAGATCGCGAATAAAAGTCTCGATTTGTTTTTATTCGTTGTTACCGATATCTTGAATAATGATTCTGAAGTGTTAGCACTTGGCAATGCGAAAGTAAATGTTGAACAGGCATTCAATGTTGAATTGATAAATAATCGCGCACTGCTTAAAGGGGTAGTTTCCAGAAAGAAACAAATTGTTACTAAATTAACAAATACCTTTACAAAGTAACCACTCGCGTCTAAGAAATCCGGACATGATATCGTTAGAGAAACGTATCTTGTTCGGCTTTTTTAAAAAGGTAAGAATGTATATAATTTTGTGCATAGCTGTCTAGCTTCGACGTACAAATTTTTTCGATGGGACGAAAGCGTAGCTACAGTCCCAGGATGTTCTAGTGCAAATCTTTTCGGTGGGGCGAGCATTTACGCGCAGTCCCAGGCGGCGCCACAAATGTTTTCGGTGGGACGAGCATTCACGCGCAGTCCCAGGACGTGGCGTTCTAAGCCTGCCAGCCCAGAAACTAGGCGACTTCCCGCAGCGCCTTACGATAAAGAAGACTTGCCGATTGGCTTCAGCCAGAGGCTTAGTCGCCCTTATGCCCTTGGGTGAAAGTCATCATCGTTTCGCACAGGTAAAGGAGGGACAACTAAATACGCCCTCCCGCGCCAACGTTGGCATACCCCTTTTGCAGGGGCATGATTCCTTTTAGATGAACAATCTTACGCCTCTAGCGTAAGATTAGTGAATCTTATACTCTGGAGTGAATCTCAGGAAGATTTGGAGTGTTCGATTAAAACCGCCACTTTGCGTGGCAAATCTTTACGGTGGGGCGAAAGCGAAGCTACAGTCCCAACATCGAACCACCAGCTCCCGTCTGGCGCAGTCGCTACGTTTCTAGCCAGGGCGCTTGCGCTTTTCTTTAGCGCATTGCATTTTAGTTTTATTAGAACTATTTACATAGAATATCAATATTGTAAGGTTACTAGAGCAAATAATACGGTGTAGGTATAAATGGACAGTGCGTTTCTGTTATTTTAGATTAAATAGAGGAAGTTTCAAGTTATTGTCGAAATATAGTACAGTTAAGGAAATATTCAAGTATTGGGGAATCAGTAAATGCATACGCAGGAAATGTTATTTGAAAAACTGTTAAAACGGAAAAAGCGGTTTGTTATTATTGCGGTCGTTTTTTTTATGTCATTTTATTTTTTGTTACCGCTTTCAATAACCTTTTTCCCTAAAATTATGAATGAAGATTTTTTTCATGGATTAACACCAGCTTGGATGTTGGCTTTTGCACAGTTTATTGTTGTGTGGTCACTTGGGGCGCTGTATTTGTGGAAGGCCAAACAGTTTAATGTAATAATAGAAGATATAAAAAAAGCGGGTCATTAATATGAATCTGACCTATTTCGTTTTTTTTCTATTTATTTTAACGGGGACATTAATAATCACGTATTGGGCAGCTGAAAGAGGAGGAACTACGAATCAGTTTTATTCCATGTCAGGGAGTTTAACTGGTTTTCAAAATGGTTTGGCAATTGCCGGTGACTATATTAGTGCGGCTTCCTTTTTAGGGATTGCCGGTGCAATTGCGCTAAGTGGTTTTGACGGCTTTTATTACTCTATCGGTTTCCTAGTTTCCTATTTGTTACTACTATTTTTGATTGCGGAACCAATCCGAAATCTTGGTAAGTTTACACTAGCAGATGTGATTTGTAGCCGCTTTCCCGGTAAGCAGATGCGAATTATCGTATCATTAAGTACGCTGTCCATCTCAATACTCTATATTATCCCCCAACTGTCTGCGGCAGGACTATTAATTAAATTATTGCTTGGTATTGATTATGCAACAGCTGTCATTGTTATAGGAGGGTTAATGACGATTTATGTTGCATTCGGGGGAATGATAGCTACCTCATGGGTACAAATTATAAAAACGGTGTTTCTAACAGGTGCTGTATTTTTATTATCATTAATCGTGTTATCTAGATTTGATTGGAATATGATTAATTTACTAGAAAAAGTGCAACAAGGAACCCCGTTAGCGGACGGTTTCTTTAAATCCGGAAACCTATTCAGCAGCCCGCTGGAAACGATCTCTTTACAATTGGCGCTTATTTTTGGGACAGCTGGATTACCTCACATTCTCGTACGTTTCTTCACAGTGAAGGATGCATCTGCTGTTAGACGATCCGTTGTGACGGCGACCTGGATTATTGGCTTGTTTTATGTGATGACTTTGATTTTAGGATTTGGCGTGATTGCTTTTGTCGGTTGGGATACATTAATGCTAATGGATCCAACGGGAAATTTATCCGCGCCAATATTGGCAAGTGCACTTGGCGGAGACTTTTTGATGGCATTTGTGTCAGCGGTTGCATTTGTGACTATTTTGGCGGTAGTTACCGGGCTCGTAATAGCAGCGACGTCGTCATTTACTCATGATATATACAATCATGTATTGAAAAAAGGGATTGCAAGTGAGAAGGGGCAGCTCCGAGTTGCTAAACTGGCAGCTGTTTTAATCGGGTTTATTTCAATTGTTTTGGCATTAGAATTTAAGGAAGTGAATGTCACATTTCTCGTGTCGTTGACATTTGTTGTTGCTGCCTCAACGAACCTGCCACTAATTGTATTTACGTTATATTGGCGGCGTTTTAATATGACCGGAGCGGTGACAGGGGTTGCGACCGGATTTAGTGTATCGATATTGTTTGTGATGCTTGGTCCGGAAATGATGAATTCAAGCAATGGCTGGCTGTTAAAAGAAGCAGTGATTCCACTTTCCAACCCTGGTATTATAACGATCCCGTTAGGATTTCTTGGAGCCATTGTAGGTACGTTAGTTAGTAAGCCGGAAAAGAATAAAGAGCATTTTGATACTGTTTTTTTCAAAGCATTGACCGGTTTTGAAAAGAAGGTGAAGAATTGGAACAATTAACAATTACTTTTTTTGAAAGAATCGGTCTTTTACTTTTATTTGCTTTTTTGTTAACAAGAATTCCGTCTTTACGCTATTTGCTTGACCGGGAATTAAATGTACAGACAATCATATACCATTCGATTCTTTTTTCGGTATTTGGAATTGCTGCCACGCAAGTCGGTGTTGTTGTCACTGGTCTTGAAGTGGAAACTCATCTTTGGGTGTTCCAGTTAAATGAAAATGAGATGCTAGTTGGTTCTTCGCTTATCGCTATTGTGATTGCTGGACTGTTGGGTGGACCATTGGTCGGTCTTGGCGCGGGATTGATTATTATGTTGTATCTGTACACGTTAGGTGGCGAAATGTGGTTTGCAAATGGGGTTGCCAATCCAATTTCCGGTCTTGTTGCTGGTTTTACAGCCAGATTTTTCTCACATGAGCGAGTGATTGCTCCACAAAAGGCACTGTTTATCGGTATGTTTATCCCGATTTTACAAATGGGGTTATTGCTTATTTTTACGTCTACACCGAATGAGACGGTTGAACTTGTTAATATGATCGGTATCCCGCTTGTTATTACGAACAGTATTGCGATAGCCATTTTTACAACAATGATTCGATTGGCTCTGAATGAGAAAGAGCAGGAAGCGGCTTTGGAAACGGAACGAGCATTAAAAATTGCTGAGCAAGCATTACCTGAATTAAAGCAAGGTCTCCATTATGACACCGCTACTACGATATGTCAGATGTTATATGATGAGCTTGGAATTGCGGCTGTTTCGCTAACAGATCAGGATAAAGTACTTGCACATATTGGCAGCGGAGAAGATCATCATCGGCGGGGAGAGGAACTTAAGACGACCTTATCATTACAAGCAATCTTAACCGGTGAAATTCAAATTGCGTATGAGCCAGAACAGATCCAGTGTCGTGAAAAGAAATGTAAGCTCCAAGCAGCCATTATCGTTCCATTTCGACAATCCGGTGAAACAACAGGTACGATCAAACTGTATTTTAGACGTTCCCAACAAATCCGTGCTATTGAAATTGCCCTGGCGAAAGGACTAGGAACATTGATCTCAAATCAGCTTGATGTTGTTGCTTCTGAAAAAATGAAGGCGTTAATACAAGAAGCAGAACTGAGGAATTTACAAGCACAAATTCAGCCGCATTTTCTTTTTAATACGCTGCAATCGATTGCATCTTTGGTTCGCGTGAATCCGAAACAAGCTAGACACATCGTCGTACAGCTTAGTATATTTATGCGCTTAAATGTGAAAATGACATCCATATCACTCGTTCCACTTGAACAAGAAGTGGATCATTTGAAAGCCTATTTAGAGATTGTAGGTGTTCGTTTTTCTGATCAATTATTGATCTACTTTCATATTGATGAAGGGATTACAGATGCACTTATTCCTCCGTTCACACTACAACCGTTAGTGGAAAATAGTATTCAACATGGGTTGAAAAATATGGCGCGGAATGGTGAGATTCACATACGAATTAAGGAGGAGAACGAACAAGCACTAGTCGAGATTTATGACAATGGCAGTGGAGTGCCACAGCAGTTGTTAAGTCGACTTGGAAAGCATCCTCTGAGTGAAGCAAGTGGGAATGGAATTGGTGTTTATAACGTGAATCAACGCTTGATTCATTTGTTAGGAGAAGAAGCAAGTTTACGATTTCAGAACCTTGAACAGAAAGGCTTATTCATTTATTTTAAAATACCTTTAGAAGTTAAGAGAGAGGGGGAAGGTGCGTGAAAATTAAAGTTATGATAGCAGAAGATGAACGATTGGCAAGGGAAGAATTGGCATATTTTATTCAGCAAGAGGAAGATTGCATTTTAACACCAAGTGCAGAAAATGGGCGGCAACTGTTGGAGCTATACGATCAATATAATCCGGATGTAATTTTTTTGGACATTCACATGCCACAAATGTCAGGCACAGAAGCAGCGCAACAAATAAAAAAGAACAGTCAAGATGATAAGTTTGACCCATTACTTATTTTTACAACAGCGTATGATGAATATGCTGTTAATGCATTTGAAATAGGAGCATTAAAACCTTATGCATCCGATCGTTTTAAAGAGGCAATGTCACGAATACGTGAACGACTGCCAAACCGAAGGAACAAGAAGCAGCAATCAAATAAATTACTTGTTGATGATGGGGAAAAAAAGGTGGTTGTTGCACCGGAAACTATATTTTATGCTGTTAAATCAGATAGAGTTACTGAAATTCATACCAATCATAATATTATTCAGGCAAAAATGACATTACAAGAAATGGAGGAAAAGCTAAGTGGCTATCCTTTTTTTAGGTCACATCGAAGTTTTTTAGTTAATGTTGATAAAATTCACGAGATTAAACCATGGTTTAATGGTGCTTATAATCTCATGCTCAAAGATGATAAAAAGTCAGAGATACCGCTAAGCCGTACATCAGCGAAGGCTTTATTTCAAATGCTGCAAAAATAAACCGGATAAAATGAAACCTCTTTCAATGATGGTTTCTTTCTTCCCTACGGAGTGAACAAAGGTATAAGTTCACAGGAATCGAGCCATACAAGCGCGTTGTAAACCGATGCGATGGAATTAATCTGTTATTCTTAGGGCCCTACCTTAACGTTTACTTTCTCACGTTAGAGGTGAGGGTATTACATCTTGTTAATACGTAATAAACACAAGACCAGTTCAATTTGGACTGGTTTTTTTGTTTTTAGTGCAACATCTATGACAAGTAAGGCACGTTTTTGAACATTCTGTGAACGAAATTATAGTAATGGGAATCTTCGAATTATAATGAATGTAACTAGTTATTAAATCAAACTTATAAAGGGGGAAAGGGGATGTTCTATGCATTAATTGCTCTTATCGTGATCAGTATTTTTCTATTTGTGAAACGTAAAAAGCCAGGCTACTTACTGTTGCCTATTGCAGCGATGGGTGTTTATGTTGTCGTCCAAATCGCGCTTGTTCCAATGGGTTTTTTTGAAACAATTAAATTTATTTTTAGTTTACGATAACGGAGGTGTCGAAAATGAAAAAGGTGGATAAAAAAGTTGCAGATGCTTATTTTCGGGAACGTGTAGGTTGGATTATTTTCTTTTTTATCATTTGGTTCATTGCTTCATATGGTCTTGTTTTTTTTGCAGTTCCATTAACTAATTTTACATTTCTTGGATTTCCATTTAGTTATTATATGGGTGCACAAGGAACAATTATTGTATTTATTATTTTGTTGTTTGCAAACGCCTTTGTTAGTGGCAAGATCGATAAAAAATATGGCATCAATGAGGAGAGAAATGAAAAGATCAGTAGTGAAAAGAAAATTGATCTTTAAACCATTGTAGTTTAAAAACTATTTTTACCTTAAAAGGGGGTATGTTCGTTGGATACACAAACGATTGTGTCATTATTACTTATTTTTGCGACATTTGGGATTTACATCGGAATTGCTTTTTTAACTAGAGCAAAACAAACGTCTGATTTTTATGTTGCAGGGCGCGGTGTTCCTGCAGTTTGGAACGGGATGGCGATAGGTGCCGACTGGATGAGTGCCGCTTCTTTTATAGGAATGGCAGGAACCTTGATGGTACTAGGTTACGATGGTCTTGCGTATTTAATGGGGTGGACAGGAGGTTATTTATTTTTAGCAATGCTATTGGCTCCACAACTTCGTAAATACGGTAAGTATACAGTGCCAGAATTCATTGGTGACCGTTATCGCAGTACTACCGCCCGTGTTATCGCTGCGGTCGCGACGATCATCATTAGTTTTACGTATTCCATTGGTCAGCTTGCAGGTTCGGGGGTCGTCATTGGACGTTTATTTGAAATTGATGCGGCAATCGGAACGATGATTGGTGTTGTCTTAATCGGGATTTATGCTGGCATGGGTGGAATGAAAGGGATTACTTGGACGCAAGTTGCACAATATATCATTTTAATTGTTGCCTACTTAATTCCAATAATATTTATTTCATTGCAAATGACAGGTAATCCGTTGCCATGGCTCTCATATGGCGATGTCGTCGGTAAACTCGGCGAAATTGATCAAGGGTTAGGTCTTTCAGAATACTTTATGCCATTTGAAGAGAATACGAAGTGGCAATTTTTAGCTCTCATGTTCACATTAATGTTTGGTACAGCAGGCTTACCACATGTTATTGTTCGCTTTTTCACAGTGGCAACAATGAAAGCTGCTCGTTGGAGTGCGGCATGGGCATTAGTTTTTATTGGCTTATTGTATTTATCAGCACCGGCATATGCAGCCTTTTCTCGCTTTATTTTAATGACGCAGGTTGCAGGCAGTCCGATCAATCAGCTTCCTGCTTGGACTAATTCGTGGATTGATACAGGTTTAATGTCAGCTGCTGATGGGAACGGCGATGGAATCCTTCAGTGGAGTGAATTAGTCATTGCTAACGATATGGTTGTTATGGCCACACCTGAAATAGGAAATCTTGGAATCTTTGTTATCGGTTTAATGGCTGCTGGGGCGATGGCTGCAGCATTATCTACAGCAGGGGGATTAATGTTAACGCTTTCTTCATCATTCGCACATGATATTTATTACCGGGTATTTCGTCCAAATGCCTCCGAGAAGAAACGCTTGACTGTTGCACGTTGGTCGATTGTAATTGCAGTTGTAATAGCCGGAATTACAGCTTTAAATCCTCCGGGAGTTATTACCCAAATCGTAGCTTGGGCTTTTGCAATTGCAGGAGGTACATTTACCCCGACATTAATTCTTGGTATTTGGTGGAAACGTTCAAATACGCAAGGTGCTATTTGGGGAATGCTTGCAGGTTTAGGTGGTTCATTAGGTTACATTTTCCTATCAAATTATGCAGGTCTCTCCACTCTAGGCATTATTGATACAGGCGCAGGTATCTTCGGGGTTACTGCAGGTGTCTTGACGAATGTGATTGTATCACTGGCTACCGAGGAACCACCTGTAGACATGCAGGAAGAAGCGCTTGATATGCGTTATCCTGAACAAATGACTTACAAAAACGGTGAGGTTTGGATGGATGACGAATCCGTTGGATAAAATGAACAGAATTTCTAATCATCCTTTGTTTCAATCGTTATCAGAAAAGACGTTTCAGGAATATATGGAATCGTGTTCGTTTTTAACGTACGAAGAAAATGACGTCATCCTGGCAAAGGAAAAGAAAAGGGATGGATTGCACTTATTGCTGGAAGGAATGGCGGAAATCTATGTTAATAGTGAAAAGTTAGCTGACGAAGAAGTATTAGAAGTAATAAAAATAGGTGAATTAATCGGATTGTCTAGTATTAAAGAATTTCTTGGAAATGTTGAAGATCAAGATAAACCTTTTGTAGAGGTGCGCGCATTGGAACAATGCGTGTGCCTCTATCTCCCTTATTCGGTACTGGAAAAAATGTGGGCATATGAGCCAGTAAAAGATTACATCCTTCGCCAAGTTGCTATTCGATTAAAAGATATTTATGATTCACTTATCGAACAGGTTTCGATTCAAAGGCAGTGGGGCGCAAGTATGCCTTTCATCCATCGCGTTCAAGATATGATGAATGCTTCTGTAGTGACAGCATTAACAACCGAACGACTAAAAGAAGTTGCCGGCAAGATGAAGGATTCTCGTGTTAGCTCAGCATTAGTCTTAACAGACAATCGGATTGAAGGCATAGTAACAGAAAGAGATATCGTCCATTCAGCTGTTGCGAAAAACCTTTCGGGTGAAACAGAAATTGAATTTTTAATGACAAAAAATCCGGTGACAATTGCATCTGATGCTTATTACTATGAGGCACTTACGACATGTCTTACCCATGGCATAAAGCATTTACCTGTTGTGAACGGTGGGGAACTTGTAGGTATTGTGACCCTATCTGATTTAATGAGAAAAAGCAATTATCGCTATTTTGATCTCATCGCTCAAATAGAAGAGACAGCAAAGGCACGGATCGCCGATGCTTCCATTGCAATAACTACTGTTCTTGCAAAGCTTCTCGATGATAAGGTACCAGTTGTACATACTCTTGAAGTAGTGACAAAGCTATATGACAGACTCTTAAAAAGAGCTGTTGAATTGTCAATTCAATCACTTCGAGAAAAAGGGCTAGGTGAACCCCCTTGTGATTTTTGCTGGTATTTAATGGGCAGCGGTGGACGCGGTGAACTATTTATGCCAACCGATCAAGATCATTTTCTCGTTTATGAAAAGGATAGCAAAAAAAATGGTGATTATTTTTCTCAGCTAGGCATCGAAATTGTTCTCATATTGGAAAAAGCAGGCTTTCGCCGTTGTGAAGGTAAAATGATGGCTTCTGAAAACAATTGGAATGGAGCATTTTCCGAATGGCAGCAACGTGTTCATCGATGGCAAATTCGTTCAACAAATGATGCCATGCTACTTGCACAAAGTTTTTTCTCACAGCGATTTTTATTTGGTAGTCGACAATTGCATGAACAATTTACAAAAATGATAAAACAGTCAATGAAACAAGGTTCCATTTTATTGTATCGCATGGCACAACTTGAAAGGGATCGTCCTATCCCTAATTTAGGTACGCCTGTGCGTTCACTTTTAGGTGTTGAACGAAAGCAATTGGATATGAAAAAAGAAGTGCTATTTCCTTTCCACCATGCTATTCAACTCAGTGCACTAAAGTATGGAATTGTTGAAGGAACACCGCTTGAGAAGGTTGCTCAACTTGTAGAGAAAAATGTTTTTACCAGACAATTTGAACGTGATATTCAGGATGCTTTCTATGATTGTATGAATGTGTACGTTATGAAAAAATGGGAAAGCCGATTGAAGAGAGATTCTTTTTTAAAGGGGATTCGTTTTAGCCATTTGTCCACAAGAGAAAAAAGTGGGCTCATCCAATCGTGTAAAACATTGCGCTCTTTACAACAGTACATGCTAATGGAGTTTGGTTTATAATTTAACTATCATTTATATAAGTCTCCCACTTTATGAATGTTGAGATGAATAATGGATAGCCAATTCTTTACAGGCTCAAATCTCAACCGAATAAAATTAAAAAGATCATGTGTGCCACAATTTTTATTAAGTAAGAATATAAATATTCAGGCGTAATTACTTAAGGGAGACTTACATTGAAGGGTTGATTCACATGCTATTAAAGAAAAGACGAATTTGTTGTGAAATGAATGATGCTATACCACTTTCTACACCACTTGAAGAAATATCATTTACTGTATTTGATACTGAAACGACAGGATTTCAAGTGAATAAACAGGATCGTTTAATTGAAATTGCAGCAGTAAATATTGAACGACTGAATGTCAAAGAGGAAACATTCCATTCATATGTACAACCACATCGTCAAGTTCCAGAGGAGATTAATGAACTTACGGGAATATGTGATCAGATGCTTGAGAACGCACCTAATAGTGATAAAGCGATTAAACAGTTTCTTCAATTTGTAGAAGCAAATAATAGTTCAGCACTTGTTGGACACTTTGTGATGTTTGATAAGCTCGTACTTAAAGAAGATATAAGTAAACAAGGCTATCGATTTGTACCTCCAAAAATGATCGATACACTCGATTTAATCGGTTATTTAATTCCCTCATGGAATATTCAAGACTTGGAGCATTGTGCGGTTAATTTTGGTACGAAGGTATATAATCGACACACTGCATTAGGTGATGCATTAACGACTGCATATTTATTCTGTGAACTTGTTCGCCAATTTTGTGAGCGTGGTTATAAGACGTGGAATGATTTACTTTTTGCATGTGATTATGGGAATAGAATATATGGTTGATAGGAAAAGGATTGAACATAACTAAAGTAGTCTACATTCCAAAGCGCATAAAAGCCTTCGACCTTCATACCGTTCGCATTATTCAATGATTAAAACAATTTATATATTAGCATTCTAGACACAATTCATTCATGACATTACTCTATTCATTTACATTATAAAGTAAGCGGTTTCTATATCAATAAAAAATCTAAGGTTATCTTATTGCATCAATACAATGGTAGCTTACGATTGTAGACTTACATCTCATAAAAAAAAGGTATCTAAGAAAGTAAATAACTTCACTAGCGTTGCATAAATGTATTTTAATTATTCGGTAAATTATTTATTTCTCTATAAGACAAAAAAGATAACAACCTAATAAAGGTGGCACTGTCCATTTGGTAAAATTATACATTTAATACTTGGG
>NZ_JBPYCR010000050.1:0-16044 GCF_051846915.1 Virgibacillus sp. W0181 | reverse complement strand
CACGTCCTGTGGCTCCGCCTGGGACTGCGCGTAAATGCTCGCCCCACCGAAAAGATTTGCACTAGAACATCCTGTACGTCGAAGCTAGACAGATATGCGGAAAATTATATACATTCTTATCTTTTAAGAAAAACGCAAGCGCCCTCGCAGGCTAAAAGCGTACCTTCCTAAGACTGCGCTTAAATGGTCGTCCAACCGGAAAGAATTGGACGTCGAAGCTAGTCAGCTATGCACAAGATTTATGCTTTCTGACCTTCAAAAGTGATAATTTGCATAACATTAGGATCGATTATTATCTTCTTCCATTTCTTGAAAACGATCAAAAAACAAATCAGCTTCCTGCTCCAATGATTGGTTTTCCGTGTTTTCCGGAAGGGGTGGTAATTCATTTAACGACGTTAAACCAAAATATGTTAAAAAGTCTTTTCCAGTACCAAACAATACCGGCCTACCGACACCATCTCGACGTCCGACTTCTTCAATCAACGATTTTGCTAATAATGTTTGCACAGGGCGATCACTATTCACTCCTCGGATTTCTTCAATTTCAACTCTTGTTATTGGTTGCTCGTAAGCAATGATAGCTAATGTTTCCAGACCAGCTTGGGATAGGCGGTTCGCCTGAGGAGTTTCTAGTAATTTTTTAAAATAATGACTGTGTTCAGGTTTTGTAGTTAAATGATAGATTCCGTTGGACTGAATAACCATCATCCCGCGCTCCGTATGCTCATAATCATACTTTAATTCTTCCAACAAATGCTCTACGGATGAGGTCGTAACGTCCATAACATTTGCTAATTGTTTGATCGTCGCACCTTCATCTCCACATGCAAACAATAATCCTTCAAGCAAGCCTTTAAGTTCAGAGATTTCCATCATTAATCCCCCATTGAATAAACATATAATGAATCAAAATGATTTTCTTGTTTACAGTACACTTTATTGTTTTTCATTAATTCAAGCAAAGCCATAAAGGAAATAACTATTTGCGACTTTGCTTTATAATCGAATAATTCATCAAATAAAATACCAGTTGGATTTCCGGAAAGTAATTGTACAATCTCCTCCATACGCTCTTCAAGGGTGATCTCCCTTTGATTGATTTTTGTATCTAATGGTTCATTCCATTTTTGTCGTTGTAATACATTCGACAATGCACTAAGCATATCGTATATGGATATATTACCCTTTTCTGTCGGGACGTCTTCCTTAAGTTCGTGAAAGTTTTGGGGGGGCCTTGTATATATCCGGCTTTCATCAGCCTCTTTGTTTTGTAACTGTAAAGCCGCTTCTTTATATTTACGATATTCGATTAATCTTTGCATTAACTCTTCTCTGGGATCTTCCATATATTCTTCTTGATCTTCGGGTAGTTCTTGCTTCGGTAATAGCATCTCGCTTTTAATGGCAACAAGAGTTGCAGCCATTACAAGATACTCACTAGCAATATTTAATTCAATCGTCTGCATCGCATGTAAGTATTGCATGTACTGTTCCGTAATCTGTGCGACAGGGATATCATAAATATCAATTTCATACTGATTAATTAAATGCAATAACAAATCAAGAGGACCTTCAAATGTATCCAGCTTTACTTTGTATGTATTCGGTTGATTCATACCCTATACACCCTCTACTAATTGCTAATCGCAGCAAATATCCATACAAGGAAAAATTTCCATAATTCTAAATAGGTCGCTTTATAAAAAATGAAGGGAAAAATGGGGGATTATGAAAGAATTGAAAAATAAGCATGCTGTTTCTAATTCACAATATATTTAGTTATTTGGTTTAATATGCTTTTTAAGCCAGAAAAGTCAGCCTTTTAGAAAGCTGACTTGACGAATTATCTGCTTAAACAAATTGGACAAAATACTTTCCATTTCGATCGAACAGAAATTTATTCTATACCTTCACCTTGTTCTTCTTCACATTTATTGAAAAAACCTTGCGTTACACTATTAGCGCAAACAGCATATTTTTCTTGATAAAGCTGCTTTACTTCCTGAATCATTTTTTTGCCAATTCCTAAATTGCGATAAGATGGATTTACTGAAATGTGTTGAATAACTACGTTCAGTTCATCTTCTATTTTCAATCCAATCGCACCAACAACAGAAGCTTCTTCTTTCCAAAGGTACAAATGCCAGTTGGAATTTGATTCGTATTCTTTTATCGTTTGCTGCAGCACTTTTACATCTCTTTCTTCAGGCATGAAAGAGAGTAGTCCCATAGCAATTTTTTCTTGATTTCTTTTATAGCGAATTAACATATTAACCCCTCATTAAAGGAATATCTTAGAAGCGCCATTTATGACAACGACGACAACTATTTAAGCCACAGTGAGCCATGATTATACATTTATGATATCCTATCTACCATCTAGCTAACTTTAAGAAAATAACCTTAAGATTTGTCCGTATATTCATTTATGCATCATTCTACCTTATTTGTCAAATAACATTACCTTACCCGTGACAATCAACTATTCGACCCTTTAGTAAGTATAAACAAGTAAACTGTGAATTATACTATTCTATTCACCTATTTTGACAATGCCTTCAAAATCATATATCCATCCGATTGTTTATTCCCAATTTTAAAAGGAATTATATTTACCAATGCTACCCAGAGATTAAATAAAACAAATACATTTATAAATGGATGAGCAAATAAATTGTTTATATAATAAAAAACAAAGGCAACTATAATGCTGGCGATTGGTCCAAGGCCAGAAACGATTGCAGATTCCAATGAATTTAAAGGAATCTTTCTTTTGCTTTTCGTATATGCTCCCCAAAAAAACCATTGATGAAACGAAATATTAATTGGAACCAAGCAGGTAAGATTAAATAATTTCTTTCCACTTCCAATCGATAGTTTAATATATTCCGATTTAACGATTCTTGCCCCTAATACATGCCCCATTTCATGCAAAAGAAGACTAAACGGGGCTACAATAATGATTAGATATAAAATAACTCCAGGATCCATTATTCACATCCTAAAAAATGCTATTACTATTGTTTAGACCGCAGTCCAATGCCCGGAATTTTCCGTCTGTAATTGTTGCATGCAATCTTCTCTTAAACAAAGAGCCTGCGTTACGTGCAGGCTCTTTAAAAAGCTTTTATTATTCGGAATAAATTTTTACTTCCTTCATTTTATCCCCATTTTGCATACTTTTTGCGTGTTCAATGCCAGAAGTTACTTGTCCAAATACGGTATGGACTCCATCCAAATGTGGCTGTGCTTCATGTACAATAAAAAATTGACAGCTACCTGTATCTTTGCCGGCATGTGCCATTGATAGTGAGCCTTCTGCATGTTTATGCGGATTTCCCTCTGTTTCACACTTAATTGTATATCCTGCTGATCCAGTCCCTGTCCCGTTCGGGCAACCTCCTTGGCTCACAAATCCCGGAATAACACGGTGAAATGCTAATCCATCATAAAATTTGTCGTTGATCAACTTTTCAAAGTTTGCTACCGTACCAGGAGCTTCGTTTGGATATAATTCAAATTTGATTTCATTTCCATTTTCCATAATAATAATACCTTTTTTTGACATTCGTATATTCCCCTTTACATTATTAGTATTGTATACTTTTGCTAAACCATTCATAATTCTTATTCATATGATAAGTCATTTTTCAAAATATCTTCATTCGTTTCTCTTCTAACTACCAGTTTATCGACACCATCTTCCACAAAGACAACCGCGGGCTTTCGAAATCGGTTGTAGTTGTTAGCCATGGAGTACCCATATGCGCCTGTGGAAAATACTGCAAGAATATCGCCGGGTTCAATTGCCGGAACCTTCAAGTCCCAAATAAGCATATCACCGGACTCACAAGCCTTTCCTGCGATCGATACATTGTTTTCCGCCTGTTCATTTGCTTTGTTCGCAACTATTCCTTCGTATTTTGCCTCATATAACGCGGGCCTTATATTATCTGCCATCCCGCCGTCAACTGCAACGTACTTCCGCACATTCGGTATATCTTTCATAGATCCAACAGTATATAACGTTATTCCTGCATTCCCAACAATCGATCGTCCAGGCTCGATCCATACTTCTGGCATGGGAATTTTCAAAGCAGATGCTTGATCCTTCACCGCTTGTACAATTTTTTTAACATGGTTTTCAAATGGCAGCGGATCATCGCTTCCTACATAACGAATACCAAATCCTCCACCAAGATTCACTACTTCAGGAACATAGTTATAATGATTATACCATGCTGACAACTGCTCAAATAATAACTCAACAGCTTTTAAAAAACTGTCCGTGCTAAAAATTTGTGATCCGATGTGGCAATGCAATCCTTTGAATTGAATGTATTCATGGTCGTGCAATCGTTCAAAAGCTTTATTTGCCTGACCGTTTTTCATATTGAAACCAAATTTGGAATCTTCATTACCTGTCATAATATAATGGTGTGTATCGGATTCAATACCTGGGGTAACGCGAACAAGAACATCCATTTTTTTATTCTGTTCTTTTAAAATACGCTCGATTAATTCAATTTCATAAAAATTATCGACTACAATACAGCCGATATCGTGCTCGATCGCCATGGAAAGCTCGTCATAGCTTTTGTTGTTACCATGCAAGTGGATCTTTTTCACCGGAAAATCGGCCTGTAAAGCGGTATATAATTCTCCTTCCGAAACAACATCCAAACTCAAATTCTCTTGCTTAATGACTTGGAGCATCGCTATGGAAGAGAATGCTTTACTTGCATATGCGACCTGGGCTTTCACACCTAATTGTTTAAATGTATCAACAAACGCCCTGCAGTTTTCTCTTATGAGTGAAACATCATAGACATATAAAGGTGTACCATATTTTTCTGCAAGATAAGTAGCGTCCATCTTGCCAATTTCCAGATGACCTTTATCATTTAATGTAAACGGATGATGTTCAATGGCCATAGCTATCCCCCATTTTACGTATAGATTATCGATTAGCTTTTTATACTCAACAAACCGTGTGGCGAACAAATCGATTCATGATTTATACCGCATAGTTGATAAAAACACTTTATCATAATGGCGTTGAAAACGAAAGTAATAAAACAGACTAGTCTCTGTTCTGCTTTTTTCCTTTCGGCTGTCGATAATTATTTTTAGGATGGATAGAGCTGGGCCGCAGATTGGAAAAAGGAACCGGAATACGAAAGAGAAACTTGTACATAGCGGAAGCATTGAACGGTATAAAAGGCCAAAAATACGGTGTTTTTAATGTCTTTAATCGAACGAGAAACAAAATAAATACCGTAATGCCGACTGTAAATCCAATTACACCAAAAGCCGCTGTAGCTATGACTAATAAAAGTTTTATGATTCGGTTAGCAACACTTAACTCATAACTCGGTGTAACATAAGAACCGACCGTCGTTATTGCTACATACAATATCACTTCCGGACTTAACATGCCGACATCAACAGCAATTTGCCCGATTAATACTGCCGCTATTAAACCTAACGCTGTAGCTAAGGGTGTCGGTGTATGAATAGCCGCCATCCGAAGAAATTCCACTCCCAAGTCTGCTAAAATTATTTGTATAATAATAGGGATGTTTCCTTCTTCATTTGGTCCTATAAATGATAATGATTGTGGCAGTAAGGTTGGATCCATGACAACCATTAGCCAAAAAGGTAATAAAAACAACGAAGCAAGGAGAGCAAGTATACGAATCCAGCGAATAAACGTACCAACAGCAGGTGTTTGCCTAAACTCTTCAGCATGTTCCATATGATCAAAAAAAGTAGTCGGCAAAATAATAATGCTTGGGGAAGTGTCAACCATAATAATGACATGACCTTCTAGCATATGACTTGCTGCAACATCAGGTCTTTCGGTATATCGAACGATCGGATATGGATTCCAGCTTCGGCCAATAATAAATTCTTCCAACGCTTTATCCGCCATTGTTAGCCCGTCCACTTCGATTGCTCTTATTTTGTTTTTTGTATATTCCACAAGATCATTGTCAGCTACATCTTTTATGTAACACACACATACATCTGTTTTGGATCGTTCGCCAACTTTCAACATTTCATGCCTTAATCTGGCATCACGAATCCTTCTTCTCGTAAGTGCTGTATTTTCAATGACATTCTCTGTGAATCCATCTCTTGAACCACGTATCACTCTTTCCGTATCAGGTTCTTCGGGTGTTCTGCCCGGATAACGACGAACATCAACAATGAATGAATAAGGTTCCCCATCAATAAAAACAACGATAAGCCCTGATAATAAGGCGTCAACAGACTCGTCCATTGTTTTCGTAGTTTCTACCTGTTGGTTAACAAGTCGATTCTCAATAATCTCGAACAACTTTTTATCATTTGTTTCATTATCATTAATCTCAATAAGAATCTTTATTATTTCAACAACGGTAGCATCGTCTACAAGCCCATTAACGAAATATAACTGGATTTGCCGTTTTAAAATAACGAGCTCGCGAAATCCAATATCGAACGAAATATCCGCACCAATTCGATTTTTCATATATTTTTCATTGTCTTTAATTCTTTTTGACACAGATACTTTCTTCTTTGTATCGCTTACCATCAATATTACCTTCCCATCCTTATTCACTTATCTTGATAAAATAATCCATTGAAATAATGAACCGAAAATTTTGCCAAATACAATTGCCATTAGCAAACTCATGATGTACTTACTAACTCCAAGCCGTTTGGATAGAATGGGGAAAACGTTAAGCACTTCCGTAAGCGCTGCTGCAAGCATTCCGTTAAATATCCCGTGAAACACACCCCAAACGATAAGTACAATCACTGGATTATTCCATGCCACATTTATAAAAGAAAGGTACGTTCCAAACAGTGTTCCTAAAAGAGCACAAGCTCCGTACACTTTCACTAAATGGTTTGCCCTGCTTAATTGAATCAATCTCGGAATAATCCCAAGCACTGTAATTATTGCAACAAACCCGCTTCCGACAGCAAGGCCCCCGGCAAACCCGATAATTGCTTCGAAAATATTAATAATAAATATCTTTATCATTCAACTCATTCTCATAATGACCGGTATATTGGTCGATATTTTGTTGGTAATTAAATATTTCTACTTCCAAGGGGCTTGGTTCTTCATTAAATCTTTTTTTAAACCAATGATTAAAGAATAGTAACATCCCTGCACCAAGACCGAACGAATAGGGTATTTGAATCCAAAGTGGATATGGCGTTTGTTCACCGGTAAACAGATAATGTAACTTCTGATGTACCTCCTGCATGCTGACATCATAATGAAAATTCATAATCGTCATTGCTGTTCCTATAAACAATAAAATCCATACAAATGAAGCGATAAGTATAGATGGTTGTTTGCTTTTATTATTTACCTCAACTAATGTATGATCCGGTCCTACTAATTGGAATTCCAAACCATTATAAATCGTATTTAAATGCCTAATTACCGTAAAACTGTCAATTACGACTAAATTATTATCTTTTTTTGTTATACGGTAGATTGGGGTTTCATATAAAGTGCCACTATTCTCTGCTACCGTGGATATATAAGCTATATGAGCCAATTTAATATGTTTCAGTTCTTTTACTTTAATCATTTTTTTCATTCTTATGTATACGATATTTGACATGTACCTCACACCTTTAAATATCTACCTGATAAAAATAGTATTTGTGACTATCCTAATATTTATGCAGAAAAAAAAGAGGCACTAATTTATTATAAATTGCTCTTTTATATTCACTTTATGCTAACTAAAAACAAGCACAAAAAAATCACCTGATTGACAGATGATTTTATCGTTTCATTCTACTTTTCATATCATGCAATATTTTCTTCTCGAGACGAGAAACTTGTACTTGAGATATGCCGAGTCTTTCGGCTACTTCCGACTGGGTTTTATCTTTATAATAGCGCAAATAAACAATTAATCTTTCTCGCTCGCTTAAGTCCCTTATTGCTTCTTCCAAGGTTAACTTATCAAACCAACTGCCATCCTTATCAGCAATTTGATCGAGCAATGTAATTGGGTCACCATCATTTTCAAAGACCGTCTCATGAATGGAATGGGGTGATTTCGACGCTTCCTGAGCATGCGATACTTCTTCAGCTGTAAGATCCAGTGCATCTGCAACTTCATAAACTGTTGGGGACCTCCCTAGCTGTTTTGTTAATTCATCTTTTTTAATTCTTATTTTATTCGCTGTTTCCTTTATTGTTCGACTCACTTTCAAACTACCATCATCACGTATAAAACGTTGAATTTCTCCAATAATCATTGGTACAGCATACGTAGAAAATCGAACATCATAGGATAAATCAAATTTGTCAATTGACTTAATTAACCCAATACTACCAATCTGGAATAAATCTTCTGGATCATAACCTCGATTAATAAAACGTTGCACAACTGACCAGACAAGGCGAACGTTTTTTTCGACGAGCAGATCCCTTGCTTGACGGTCTCCTTGCTGGCTTTTTAATATATATTCCTTGACTTGCTCATTTGTTAAGGTCCCCTTTTGCTTTTCACGCTCTACATTTACCTTCATCGCAGGACCCCCTTATTAATTGCAAACCGTTTTACTTTTTGACAGCTGTTTCTTCATCGTAACGGTTGTTCCTTCTCCGGGGTCAGAAAGAACTTCTACAGAATCCATAAAATTTTCGATAATCGTAAAGCCCATACCTGAACGTTCATATTCCGGCTTAGATGTAAATAATGGCTGCCGTGCTTCTTCCACATCGGATATACCTGATCCGGTATCTTTTACAATTAGTTCAACTTCTTCTTCATGTAGTATGCAAATTATTTTAATTAATTGATTTGGATCATTGTTATACCCATGAATAATCGAGTTTGTAACTGCCTCGGACACAACGGTTTTTATCTCTGTTAACTCATCCATGGTTGGGTCCAATTGTGTAACAAACGCACCTACAGTCCCTCTTGCGAAAGATTCATTTTTACTTTTACTTGAAAATTGTAAGACCATCTCGTTTTTCATGAAGCCACCCCCAATGAAAATAACGCGCTTTCCTCATTTTCTTCTTGTCGAATAATCTTAAACATTCCGGACATTTCAAATAAACGGGAAATTGGTGGGGAAATTGAACAA
Organism: Virgibacillus sp. W0181; assembly: GCF_051846915.1. Lineage (NCBI taxonomy): Bacteria > Bacillati > Bacillota > Bacilli > Caryophanales > Bacillaceae > Virgibacillus > Virgibacillus sp. W0181. The sequence goes on along the minus strand of NZ_JBPYCR010000050.1, from coordinate 6,921 downwards.
ACAATCATTTCTCCACCAAGCTGCAGCACTTCTTTATATCTTCCTAACATAACCCCAAGCCCGGAACTGTCCATGAAGGTGACAGCTTCCAAATTCAAGATCATATGCTTGATTGAGTTTTTATAAATTGTGTCCTGCCATTTTTCTCGCAATTGATTTGCTTCATGATGATCCAGTTCTCCTGCTAAACGAACAACTAGCACATCTTCTTTTACGATAAAACTAGAAGTTAGACTCACTTGTTTCCCTCCTTTAAAAACTGCTATCTTAAGCATTCTGTATCAACTGCTTAAAATCCTGCCTCATGACAAAACTAGAAATTTTTCGTCAAAATGCAACGTACACCGTCATTCTTAAATTCAGACGGAGAATGAACATTTACGCACAATATCTAAACATGTACATAACGAAGGAGCTCATTCATATAGAGATTTTTACCGAAGATGCTGTGAACACTCTTTAATAATTTTGTACAATTTGCTGTAATGATCGTTTAAGCAATGTAAAATAAGATGCGTTATTAACATCTCCCTTAGCGACTAAAGAAGTTTCTGAAAGTACTTTACCATTACTCTTTACTTGGAGTACACCAACATGTTCTCCTTTTTTAAGCGGGAGACTCACTCGTTCTTGCACTTTGATTGTTGTTGAAATATTTTCCGGTTTTTCCCCTTTTTTATGGACCGTACTGACAGAATCGGATGTAACGATATCAACAGTAGATTGTTCTGATTTTAATAGTTTTAACTGACTTACCGTTTCGTTTTTATCAAATAGCTTTTTCGTGTCAAAATGATTGAAAGCATAGTCAAGCATTTGCGACACAATTGCATTTCTTTCTTTCGATGTTTCTGCACCCATCACTACAGCAATAACACGCATATCATTTTTTTGGGCTGTAGCGGTTAAACAATACTTTGCTTCATTGGTGTAACCAGTCTTCAACCCATCCACTCCTGGATAAAAACGTACTAATTTATTTGTATTGACTAACCAGAATTCGTTTTCCTCTCCTTTTCTTAAGTAGTCTTCATAAATTGATGTATATTCTGTAATTTGTTCATATTTTAGTAATTCCTTTGCGATCATAGCCATGTCATGTGATGTACTATAATGATCGTCTGCTGGCAATCCCGATGAATTTTGAAACTTTGTATTTTTTAATTTAAGTGCTTTTGCCTTTTCATTCATTTTTTTAACAAAAGCTTCTTCACTTCCAGCAATTCTTTCTGCAAGCGCTACACTTGCATCATTAGCTGAAGCGATCGATATCCCTTTCAGTAAATTTTCCACCGACATTTCTTCTCCGGGTTCCAGAAATATTTGGGATCCTCCCATAGATGAGGCACGTTCGCTTACCCTTATGGTTTCGTCCATTTTCAGGTCCCCTTCAGCAATTGCCTCCATAATTAATAAAAGCGTCATCACTTTTGTCATGCTTGCCGGGGGAAGTCTTTCTTCCGCATTTTTACTATATAATATTTTACCTGTATCCTGTTCAATCAATATGGCTGATTTCGCTTTTGACGCCAAACTTAAGCTCTCTTCTGTTTTACCGTTTTCTTCTGCATATACAACTTTCCCAAAAATTGTCGCGCTAATTAAAAATCCAATTATCATTATTTTTTTCATCGTTTTTCCCTCCACTAATCCATGTTCTTCAAATGCTTTTTATTTGCATCGTGATTACGTTCATTAATACATGTAGGATGCCCATTAAAGATTTATTTTATAACTATAAATCCATACAATTATAAAAGTTAGATATAGGATGATGAAACTGATTAAATTGTATGTCACCAATAGTCTTCTCGTATTCGCACATTCTGTGCATAGATCTTGAATGTAGATAAAAGAAGGCTACAAGATATTTCAACTTTAAGACTATTATAATTTTAAATGTAAAAAGAGGCTGGGACAAAACCCAGCGAATAAAAAAGGGAATCCAGGATTTTAACTTGGATTCCACTTTTTATTGGGTGTGTAAAATATAATGAAAATTCAATCAAAAAATAATGAAGAAAAGAACACCTTTTGGTAAAATAAAAGTGACTAAACCATTAATTACCGGAGGTGTTCTTATGTTTAAACATTATACCATGAATCAAATAGTTTTGCCTTTAGATTTAGAAATTAAATTAGATAAAAATGATATTGCTTTTGCCGTGAATGATTTAGTTGAAAGTATTCCGGAAGAACCTTTTGAAGACTTTGCACGCGAGACAGGTTGTCCAGCTTATCATCCACGTATGATGATGAAAATTATTTTATGTGCGTATACACAATCCGTATTTTCCGGACGGAAAATTGAGGCATTATTAAAAGATAGTATCCGTATGATGTGGTTGGCTCAAGGTTATGAACCGTCCTATCGAACCATTAATCGCTTCCGTACCAATCCTCAAGTTGCAGAGTTATTACGGCAATGCTTTGTTCAATTCCGTTCGAAGCTGGTCCAAGAAAAGGAAATTGAGGCAGAAGCTATTTTTATCGATGGTACAAAAATCGAAGCGAATGCGAATAAATTTACTTTCGTGTGGCGTAAAGCCGTGGAGCGATATAGTTCCACTCTTGTTGAGAAATCGAATGCTATGTATGACGAGTTACTGGAGAAAGAAATTATTCCAGCTATTGAGCGTGAAAACGATGAAGAACTGTCCGTGAAAGAAATAGAGTTAATCGTTGATAAGCTGGACGACACGATTGATACTTACACGAAAAAGATTAACGAGTCTGATGTAGCGAGTGAACGTAAACAATTGCGGTCAGAGCGCAAGGAGCCGAAGAAATACCGAAAACAATTCGGCGATTTCCTTACTCGAAAACAGAAGTATCAGCGTGACATGGAAATTTTTAAGAATAGAAATAGCTACTCCAAAACAGATCATGACGCCACATTTATGCGAATGAAAGATGATTATATGAGAAATGGTCAATTAAAAGCCGGGTATAACTTACAAATCGCAACAGAAGGCCAATATGCGTTAGCTTACGATATATTTCCTAACCCGACTGATACGCGGACACTAATACCGTTTTTGGATACGATTGTAGAGAAGTATTTTGACTTACCGACCTACATCGTTGGCGATGCGGGATATGGCAGTGAACAAAATTACGATGATGTATTGCATGTGCGCAAGCGAATCCCGTTAATTACATATAATCAATATCGGAAAGAAAAAAAGAAGAAGTTTAAAAGTGATCCATTTAAAACGGCAAATTGGGAATATGATGAAGCAACAGATTCATTTATCTGTCCAAATGACCGAAGATTGTATTATGCGTATGAATCAAACCGAAAAGATAGATATGGATTTAAACGGACATTTAAAGTCTATGAGAGTGAAGGCTGTACAGGCTGTCCACTCCGTCTCTCCTGTACTAAAGCTGCAGAAGGCAAAAACAGAAAATTATTTTATAATGAAAAATGGGAACAGCAAAAAGAATATGTAAAAGCGAAGCTTTCAAACGAGAAAACAGGTGAAATCTATGGGAAACGCAAAATAGATGTCGAGCCAGTTTTTGGATTTTTGAAAGCTAATTTAGGTTTCACTCGTATGTCCGTACGGGGAAATCCGGAAGTGCATAATGAGTTGGATTTGTATTAATGGCGGTAAACTTGAAAGTACACTGCCATTTCCGATGGAAATGGTGCTTCTTCACCTAAAAACAAAGAAAAAACGGTGGTGTTTATGTTTTTTTCAATAAACACCACCGGTTTTATTTATTCGAGACTAGTTATGTCCCAGCCACTTTATGCACATAATGTTGACTGCTATTTTATAATGTCCTTTAAAAAACTTTCTCCATATTCCGGAAAAGGCAATCTAAAATTGTCTGCTATTGTCGTTCCTACATCAGCAAAGGATCGACGTATAGGCAATTCCTTTCCGACGGTAATACCCTTATGATATACCATCAAAGGAACGTATTCTCTCGTATGGTCTGTTCCATGATGCGTCGGATCATTACCATGATCGGCTGTAATGATTAATAAATCGTCTTTTTTCAATTTATTTAATACTTCCGGAAGCCTTCGGTCAAATGCTTCCAATGCTTTTCCATAACCAATCGCATCACGACGATGGCCATACTTAGCGTCAAAGTCGACCAAATTTAAAAAGCAAAGCCCATGAAAAGATATATCTAAACAGTCGACTAATTTTGTCATCCCATCGTCATTATCTAACGTTCGTATTGATTCTGTAATTCCTTCACCGTCATAAATATCAGATATCTTTCCAAGCCCGATTACATCGAGACCTGCATCATCCATTTCATTCAGCACCGTCCTGCCAAATGGCTTTAACGCATAATCATGGCGATTAGGCGTTCGTATAAAGGATCCTGGTTTGCCTGCAAAAGGACGAGCAATAATTCGACCAACCATATACTTTTCATCCAATGTAAGATGACGGGCAACTTCGCAAATAGTATAAAGTTCTTCAATAGGAACTACATCTTCATGCGCGGCTATTTGCAAAACAGAGTCAGCTGATGTATACACAATTATCGAGCCGGTATTCATTTGTTCTTCGCCAAGCTCTTCAAGGATAACCGTCCCGGATGCAGGTTTGTTGCCTATGATTTTTCTATTCGTCCTTTTTTCTAATTCATGAATTAACTCCCGGGGGAAACCTTCCGGAAACGTGCGAAATGGTTGGTCAATTCGTAATCCCATTAATTCCCAATGACCTGTCATCGTGTCTTTTCCATTAGATGCCTCACGCATTTTTGTATAATGTGCCGCGGGTTGTATTTGCTTTTCAATACCTTTTATTTCTTTAATATTGCTTAACCCGAGTTTCCCTATATGTGGCATGTCCAATCCATTCATACATTGTGCTATATGCCCGAGCGTATCCGCTCCTTCATCACCAAACTCGGCTGCATCCGGGGCTTGTCCAATACCAACGGAATCCAATACAATTACAAAGGCTCGTTTAAACTCCATACTTCTATTCCTTCCTTTCACACTACATTTCTTAGTATCCTTCTATGCTCTGGGATGATAGATTTGATATATATCTTTTAGTCTAGCCCTAGACACATGTGTATATATTTGCGTAGTTGAAATATCGGCATGCCCAAGCATCTCTTGTACAGAACGTAAGTCGGCGCCGTTTTCCAATAAATGTGTTGCAAAAGAGTGTCTTAACGTATGTGGTGTGATTTGTTTCGTTAGCCCAGCGTCTCTAGCAATCACTCTTAGTATTTTCCAGAATCCCTGCCGTGTTAAAGGCCTCCCATGTTGATTAACGAATAATTTATTTTCATCTTTTTTTCTTTTCGCAAGCTTATTTCTAGAATGATATAAATAGTTCTCCACTGCTTCCTTAGCTACATCACCCAGTGGTACAATTCTTTCTTTTTCCCCTTTACCTAAGCAGCGGACAAAACCAAGTGTTAAATGAAGATCACTCACTTGTAGCGTAATTAGCTCCGTCACTCGAAGTCCAGTTGCATAGAGCAACTCTACCATCGCTTTATTTCGAATATCGAGCACCGAATTTCCGTCTATTTTTAGCAGTTTGTCTACATCTTCTGAAGACAAGATTTTCGGGAGTTTTCTATCTTTCTTGGGCGTTTCGATATGTAAACTGGCATCGTGATGGACAAGCTGTTCACGAATTAAAAATTGGTGAAAAGATCGGATTGATGAAATGGATCGGGAAATCGTAGAAGGGGATTTCCCTGCATCTCTTAATGTATAGAGGTAAGCAATGATGTCAGTTCTGCTTACCACATTCCAATCTTTTGTTCGTAGTTCTTCACGAAGATAAGTACCATATTGTTTCAAATCTCTTTGGTAGGATGTGATCGTATTTTCAGAAAGGCCTCTTTCAATTTTTAAAAAGTGAAAAAAATCCTCGTACGCATCATTCATTAACACATTTATTCTCCTAGTCTAAAAAATAAGTTCAGACGGTCAATGATACTTTCCTCTTCACTGAACACTTTCACGGCCGGACCTTCCGGATGATCGTAGCGATGATATTGTTCATATTCGGAATGCATTAGCCGAAGTCCAAAATAAAATATAAATGTACATGCTATAAATATAACAAAAACTTTTATGGAATCCCAGACAATTCGTTTCATTTACACCCACCTCGTCAAATCTTTTCTATTATTAAAAGATATGCCAAAAAAGAAGAAGAATATACATATACTTTTTCTTCTTAAACTGGTGATAGGTTTTGGACAACTATTTTTTCTAACAAATGATGCATCGTCGCAAGATCGCAGCAACATTTGAATCTTAAGAAAAGCGCAAGCGCCCCGCTTAGAAACGTAGCGACTGCGCCAGACGGGAGCTGGTGGTTCGATGTTGGGACTGTAGCTTCGCTTTCGCCCCACCGTAAAGATTTGCCACGCAAAGTGGCGGTTTTAATCGAACATTCCAAACCATCCTGAGATTCACTCCAGAGTATAAGATTCACTAGTCTTACGCTAGAGGCGTAAGACAGTTCATCTAAAAGGAATCATGCCCCTGCAAAAGGGGTATGCCGACGTTGGCGCGGGAGGCCGTGTTTAGTCGGCCCTCCTTTGTCTTACCGAATCGATGATAACTTTCACCCAAGGGCATAAGGGCGACTAAGCCGCTGTCTAAAGCCTTTCGGCAAGTCTTCTTTATCGTAAGGCGCTGCGGGAAGTCGCCTAGTTTCTGGGCGATTAAGCTAGACAGCTATGCACAAAAATTTATACTCCCTCTATATACTAACTTGTTCGCCTGTTTTCTTTGTTTTTCTTAGAATTTCATTTTATTTATGATTTATCAATAACATTTTAAATGGTATAGGAACGAAATTTAATGTAGAAGGGTGCACTTAATAAGCCATCCTTCTCTTTTTGAAAAAAATGGATATTAGTTGTTATAATCGCACCTTTCATTCCCACAATACTCATGGCGACAAA
>NZ_JBPYCR010000049.1:0-20497 GCF_051846915.1 Virgibacillus sp. W0181 | reverse complement strand
AAAAGATAAGAATGTATATAATTTAACCCCTACCACGGTGTCGTTTCCTGTGGTATTTTTAATGTATGAAGAAAAACATTTTAAAACAAATTTTCTTTGACGAAAATCAACATTGGGAGTCATTTAAAAAGAAACATAGAGATAGGATCCGTCCAGTAGTCATCAAGGAGGTGGAAAGGTTTCGGGACTGCGGGAATCCGAAAAACGGATTCAAACTTTTTGTTTGTGAAGGCTGCAATGATCCCCGAAAAGTTCCTTATCGATGCAAAGGTCGTTTTTGCACCACTTGTTCTCTTGGAGAGAGTGAGGAATGGAGTCGTCTACTTACAGAAGATGTATTACAAGTGAATCATCGTCATGTCATATTTACAATTGATGAGGGATTACGGGAGATATTTTTATTACATCGTCACCTCCTCAAACCATTGATGGATGAAGCTGCCAAGCTGATTTCGGACTACTTCGGAAAAAAGGCAAAGGTCAAACCGGGTATTATCGCCGGCTTGCACACCTTCGGTTCGCAAGTAAATTTTAATCCGCATGTACATATGTTGGTCACCATGGGAGGGATAACGAAAAAGGGATCGTGGAAAGCATATGATTTTATCCCTTTTCAAATGCTTCGGAAACAATGGCAGACCGTTGTATTGAAGTTAATCCGAAACAACCTGACAAAAAAGGAAAAGAAAAAAGTTCAGTCTCGCTTACAAAAGGCTTTTTCCAAAAACGGAGAAGGTTTCTATGTGTATGCGCCAAAACAAAGAGGAAAAATAAAGGATCAATTACGTTACATTGGCCGTTATATGCGTCGACCTGCGATTGGAATCAATCGGATTGAGGCATATGATGGACAATATGTTACTTTTAAATATATCGATAAAAAAGATAAGCAAGAGAAGTGTGAAACGTTGATGGTAGAAGCGTTTATCATTCGTCTAATCCGCCATATTCCGGATGAGCAATTCAAAACGATTCGTTATTATGGTATGTATTCGAGAAGAAGTAAAAGTTTAAGCAAAAAATTACTAGCTGCATGGCAGCAAGGAAAAAAACGTTGGATACTGAAAGTGAAGAAAACATTACGTCGCCAAACCTGGAGAGAGCGTGTTATTTCCAGTGGGCAAAAAGATCCTATGGTATGTCCGCACTGTGACAATTATTATGAATACATGGGAGAAGTCTGTCCGGAGGACGGCACACTCAAAATAAAAGTAGCATTAACCAAAGAAGCAAGAAGTTATATGGAAAGGGTGATCATCCATCTTGAAGGGATCAAGCAAGAACCAGAAAAAAGGAAAGAGAAAAAAGAAAAAAGGGACCGACCACTTACGTCCGAAGAAGACATTTGTCAACTATCATTGTTTAACGTGTCATGAAGAAGAGGAAATTCCAATGGACGTTGTGAGGGATTTTGACATGATGGATGGGGGCGATCCATCTACTCCACCAAGATTCAGCTGTGAACAATGTGGAGGGGAAATGTTTCCGGAATATTACAAAGGAATACATGGACAGGAATATAAATTATCGGACTTCCGCTAATTATGGTGGATAGAAAAGGACCGGGCGGGGTTTGCCCGGTTTTTCTTATGTGAGAGTTTATAAGTTTTTTTCGTAAGCCTCTTTGAAAAATATCGATAAACTGCGACGTATCTGCTGATAGTGATCGTTTTATTTTACCGCTACAAAATAAATTCCACTTTTACTCGTGGGTACAGTACAAGTGCGACATCCGTTCTCGCTGACCGCGCTCAAGGTGTCTTCTTGCCGCGGACGACTGGTGAGCCACCTCGTACTGTCGGGTCTCACCGATGCCTTCTTCCCGCTGGAGTCTCCGTATATTTCCTTTGCTAGTGTGGAGTTGGATCTGCAAAATTGTATCGTCAAAGATGGTTGTCCGGAGTCGAAAACAACATTGTAGCTACGTCGTATTTTACAACAACTCCATAGGAGACACACCTTTGGTAAAAAGAACGTATTAAGCCAATACGCCTGTAACAATCCATATTTATCGTGGAATTTTTAATGGTTGTCTCAATTATATACTCGTTGTTTGTTTAATATTCGTCATCACGATTGCTGGTGGAGAAGCGTTGTATGTTAATTGGTGATCTATTTTTGATAATGTATTAGCAATTCGCTTTGCCATTTCATATACGAGTGACAATCTTGTGTTCTGTAAAACTGCATATTCCATAAATCCACCAATATTAACTACTCCGGTTAAGTGAATGTTTCCGATAGGGGGAAGATGCTTGTTTAGAGCTGCACCTGGCTTTAATGGACCAACACCCGCAATAAGTTGTCCAACTGAATTACTTTTGCCCAGACAGGCATCAATAGCGACAATAAATGGGTTGTTATGTCTCCTATGAATGATATCCAACTGACTTTGCAAGTTGACAGCATGGATGGGATCAAACAATGTTCCATAGATTGTTATATGTTTAGGATTCTTCCCTGAGAAAAAACTGCCTGCTAAAGGACCAAGTGAATCACCAGTAGATCGATCTGTGCCAATAAATAAAACGACATATTCACATGGGGTAGTCGGAAACCAGGAAATTAATTTCTCACTTAACCGTTCACTGGCACCTGGATCAGAATATAAAACACGAAAACTTTCTTTGCTTTTATGTTTAATTAAATTCATAGCTTATCCTCCATAAACATATTGTTATAGTATACGTTCAAAAAAAGATATCTATACATCAAACGTTTACTTACGGGAGGAAAAGTCATGTGGAAAGCAGGAGTTAAGTGGTTGTTTCTTATATTGGGAACAATGATCGGCGCAGGGTATGCTTCCGGTAGGGAGTTATGGCAATTTTTTGGCGATGAAAGTGGACTGGCTATTTTGTTGTTTGTTATTATGTTTACAATATCGTGTATCGTTATTTTGACGCTAAGCTATGAAAAACAATCTACCGATTATTTATCTGTACTGGAGGCGATTGTTGGAAAACGGCTTGTACGACTTTATGATTATATGATTATATTATATCTATTTACGACCACGGTAGTGATGATTGCGGGAAGTGGGGCGACTGTCCAGGCCTTTCAACTGAATTATTGGTGGGGCGTTTTTTTTATTACGGTTATATTGATCATATTATTTATAAAAGACATAGATGCCGTACTATCCATCAATCAATATATTATTCCGTTACTGTTGGTAGGGTTAATGTTCGTTCTTCTAAATTTTACAATTCACCATAACCTTCCTCTGTTTTCTCCGTGGAATGAACAAAGAAACTGGATGGCGGCATTTCCTTTTACTGCGTTGAATGTTCTTCCGTTAGTTGCAGTACTTGGCGCTATTGGAAGCAAAGTACGTTCTAAAGGGGAAATTTGGATTGCTTCAGTCGGTAGCGGATTAACTTTCGGTATTATCTCATATATTTACAACAATAGTTTAATCCAAATAGCAGATGAAATATTGCTATATGAAATTCCCTTGTTTGCTATATTAAACAATTATTCAACGAACATGCTTGTATTTATGAGCATATTATTATGGATCGCTATATTTACAACTGCCGCTGCAGGAATGCTAGGGATCGTTACACGCATGAAGCGGTTTATTCAATCACCTATTTGGGTGTTAGTTGTAGGTTCGTTGCTTTTAATGCTTCCATTAACGATGTTCGGCTTTTCGACGTTAATTAGTTATATTTATCCAGCCTATGGTATATTAAACTTATATATATTGACACGGTTAGTGCTTTATCCGATTTTCAAAAGCGCATAATATACAGGTAATTGTTGAGTGAAAATCTTTTCTCAAGTAGTTGATTGATGTAAACTTTAATTATCGAGGCATATGGTTGGGGGTTTTACATATTGGAACAAGTGAATGAACAATTAAGAAAACTGTGGGATTATATTACCGGTCCGGAATTATGGATTACAATAGGACAAGGGATTCTAAAAATTATCGTCATTATAATTTTGGCATACGTAATCGTTCGTGTTGGCCGAAAAATAGTAGAGCGGATTTTTCAGCAAAAAGAAGGACCTGTCAGATTATCAGTGAGAAGAGAAGTAACGCTTAAAAAGCTAATACAAAATGTGTTGGCGTATGTCGTTTACTTCATGGCTTTTATTATGGTAATTGAAGCGATGGGTCTTCCAATAGCTTCGTTGCTTGCTGGTGCTGGGGTGGCTGGTTTAGCAATTGGTTTTGGTGCACAAAATCTCGTCCGTGATATTATATCGGGTTTTTTTATTGTATTTGAAGATCAATTTTCAGTAGGTGACTATGTAATCGTTGCTGGTGTGGAAGGGGAAGTAGAAGAAATTGGTTTACGTACGACAAAGGTTCAAAGTTGGACAGGCGAACAGAACGTTATACCAAATGGAAATATTACCCAGGTAATTAATTATTCCATTTATAATGGATTGGCGATCGTGGATATCAATGTACCTTATGAAAATGATATTGTTGCTGCGGAAGCGATTATAGAGGATGTTATTCAAAACTTACCTGAGAAATATCCAGAAATTGTAAATACACCAGTGATTCACGGGGTGCAATCGTTGGAAACGTCACATTATGTAATTAGGGTCATCGCGGATACACTACCTGTTTATCATTGGTTTGGTGCAAGAGTTATCCGAAAAGAAGTAAAAGAGCGGTTATATAAAGAAGGAATCGATATTCCAGCACCGCGTCTCGTTATGTATTCTCGAAATCAGCAGCCGACTGCTCATGACATAGATCATAATGAAACAGAGGAAAGACGAAGGGAGCAATGACATTGTCAGACAAAGAATATGATCTAAATGATATCGTTCAGATGAAGAAACAGCACCCATGTGGTGAAAACCGCTGGAAAATTATTCGCATGGGCATGGATATTAGGATCAAATGTCTAGGATGTGAACGGAGTATATTAATACCAAGACGGGATTTTACAAAGAAGTTAAAAAAGATAATTGAGAAGGCATGAGTAGGTAATTTATTCATTGATAAAGTTATGTAAAGCAGATGGTGTAAGAAAACTAAGCGTACTTAAATAAAAGTAACAAGATAGTAAAATATATAGAAAAATGGCCGATTTGAAGCAACTGGGTGGATAAAAAGTAGTTTTTTAGTGTAGTTTTTACAAAAATGAGCATGAAAGCATGCTTGTTTTTGTTTTTTGAAAACTTGTCAATTAACTCTCTAGTATCTATAATTGATAACAGATTCATATGAATGCAAGACCTTAAGGAGTGGAAGTGGCATGTCATTGACAGCAGGAATTGTCGGGCTTCCCAATGTTGGAAAATCCACATTGTTCAATGCAATTACACAAGCAGGAGCAGAATCGGCAAATTATCCATTTTGCACGATCGATCCAAATGTTGGAATTGTAGAAGTGCCGGACAAACGTTTAAATATATTAACTGAATTTGTAAAACCGAAAAAGACAATACCGACCGCATTTGAATTCACGGATATTGCAGGCATTGTAAAAGGTGCAAGCAAAGGAGAGGGATTGGGCAATCAGTTTCTATCCCATATTCGTCAAGTGGATGCGATTTGTCATGTTGTCCGTTGTTTTCAGGATGAAAATGTTACACATGTATCAGGCAAGATTGATCCGATTGATGATATTGAAATAATTAATCTAGAATTAATCCTGGCTGATTTGGAGTCGGTGAACAAGCGCTATGAACGAGTACAAAAGCTTGCTAGACAAAAAGATAAAGAAGCCGTTCAGGAGCTACAAGTAATTGAAAAGGTAAAAGAAGCATTGGAAGACGAAAAGCCTGTACGATCACTTGAATTTACGGATGAACAAACAAAAATAGTCAACCAGCTACAGTTGTTAACAACGAAGCCAGTTTTATATGCAGCCAATGTAAGTGAGGATGAAATTACACATCCCGAAAAGAATGAATTTGTTCAAAAAGTAAAAGACTTTGCATCAGGAGAAAAAGCTGAAGTAATAGTAGTTTGCGCCAAAATAGAAGCAGAAATTGCCGAACTTGATCAAGAAGAAAAGGAAATGTTTCTTGAAGAGCTAGGAATTGAAGAATCCGGTTTGGATCAATTGATTAAGGCATCTTATGATTTGCTAGGTTTTGCAACATACTTTACTGCTGGAGAGCAGGAAGTGCGTGCTTGGACATTTCGAGAAGGCATGAAAGCCCCACAGGCTGCAGGAATTATCCATACGGATTTTGAAAGAGGCTTCATTCGTGCAGAAACAGTATCATATGATGATCTGGTTGCAGCTGGCTCAATGGCAAAGGCACGCGAAAATGGAAGGGTTCGTTTAGAAGGAAAAGAATACTTCGTGCAAGACGGGGATGTTATACACTTCCGTTTTAATGTTTAGTTTTTTTCGGATACTTAGTAGATAACATGATATGTGCCTATTCCATAATCAAAATGAACCAATAATGAAGAAAATAGTCAGACCAACGGTGCATTTACGAAAAATAGCGTATAAAGGGATCTTCGAATGACTTGTATATTAAGATTTAATTTGATATAATATCTCATCGTGAGTAATTAATTATTGATTATTCCTTGCTCCTAATTATAAGTGTGTCGAATTTTCGATAACTTACAAGGAGTGTTCAAAAGGAAGGATAGAATTATATCAAACTTTTTGAACAACTTCTACTAAAAGGGGCCGCATAGACCAAAAGGAGGTGTAACGGATGAGAGAATATGAAATCATGTATATCATCCGCCCAGATATTGAGGAAGAGGCTCAAACAGCTTTGATTGAGCGTTTCAACAGCTTTCTTACTGATAACGGAGCGGAAATTGATAAAGTCGATGAAAAAGGCAAGAAACGTCTTGCATATGAAATAAACGACTATCGTGATGGCTATTATATTGTAATCAACTTCAAAGGTGATGATCAAGCAATTAATGAATTTGATCGTCAAGCGAAGTTTTCCGACGATATTATTCGCCACATGGCAATTCGAACAGACGATCAATAAAAAGGAGTGATTCTGATGTTGAATCGAGTCGTTATTGTTGGCAGATTAACAAAGGATCCGGATCTCCGCTATACACCAAACGGAGTAGCGGTAGCAAACTTTACCGTAGCAGCCAATCGTCCTTTTAAAAATCAGCAAGGGGAAAATGAAGCTGATTTCATCAATTGTGTTGTATGGCGCAGACAAGCCGAAAATCTTGCGAATTACATGAGTAAGGGAAATTTGATTGGTGTTGATGGCCGCATTCAAACACGAAGATTTGAAGGAAATGACGGCAAAACAGTATTTGTTACCGAAGTTGTTGCAGAAGGCATTCAATTTTTGGAGCCAAAAAGATCTTCTCAAAACCAAAACAGAGATCAAGGTGGACCTGGTTTCCAACAACAAGCCCAACATCAGAGTCAACCACGTACAAATGATGCTGATCCATTCAGTAACGCTGGCGAACCTATCGATATATCTGATGATGATTTGCCGTTTTAGTGGGTATGGATCATAAACGATAGAGTGAAACGATAAAAAATTTGATATTGCAAGGAGGATTAAGTATGAGTGCTCGTCGTGGACGCCCAAAACGTCGTAAAGTATGTTACTTTACAGCAAACGGAATTACACATATCGACTATAAAGATGTTGATTTGTTAAAACGTTTTGTTTCGGAACGTGGTAAAATTTTACCACGCCGTGTTACCGGAACTTCCGCAAAATACCAACGTAAGTTGACAGTAGCAATAAAACGTGCTCGTTCAATGGCTTTACTACCATTTGTAACCGAGTAATAAAAGTTAAAAAATCCCTTTTCATTTTAGCAAATGAAAGGGGATTTTTATTCCACACATCTTATTAGAACGACACGACAAAGAGTGGTGATTAGCAGTCCCGGTAACAAGGGCTGCATAATTCGACGGATCTAGAGAAAACTTATGACGCTCGACGACGTTTTCTTTTTGGATAGATCAAAATAATTTTAATTAATAGGATAAGTATATATACTAACCCAATCCATAAAACACGATCACTAATTGGGAAAAACAATGCTAGAAGCGTATAAACTAAAAAAGGAACAGTCGAACTTAAAGCGCCCATTTTCCAAAGAATGGAGAAATGCAATTTCCGCTTCATTAAGCTGGCAAATTTTTTCCCGACAAATGCAATAACAGATAATAAACCAAAGATAATCACATTTAAAGGCAAATAATAAAAAATAAAGAAATAGATAAGAAAGAAAAATAAGTTCATATTTGTACGAAACCCATCCGGATTTGCAATTTGTTCCAAAAACGATGGTATGGAGACAAGGAATAATAGAATAAACATATAAATAACAATAATATCCATACCGACTCGGTTTAATTTAAAGACTGATCTTTTGCTAGGTAACTGTAAGCTTTGTAAAAAAGTAGTCCAAAAAAGCACGTTTGTCATCCTTTCTCTTTAGTTACTATATCATGATTTCTTCTTTATTCCCCGGGAAATATTCTTTTGTACGTTTTTTGACAACAATTTCAGTCAAATTCTGTTATCATATTAGAATGAGGGATTTTCTCTATAAAGGCAATCCTCTTCATTTTTCCGAACTAATAGGGGTGTATGTCATGAACCAATCAAAAAAACTAACAGATGGCGCGTTATTGACAACAATTTATATTGTATTGTTAATAATGGCCGTTTTTATACCGATCATTTCGGTTTTAATTATTCTCTTATTACCAACACCTTTTATCTTTTATACATACAAATATGGCTGGAAACCGGCACTCCTGGTGTTTGTGGCAGCTCTTATTTTATCATTTTTATTTGCTCCTGTTATATCAATGCCTTTAACCGTTTTAGTAGGTGCTGGCGGAATCATGATTGGTCAATCGCTTCATAGCGGTTTGACACCATATGAATCATGGGCACGTGGTACTGTAGGGTTTATCGCTGGTTTATTATTTGTTTTTATAGCAAGTCAGTTCGTTCTTGGTGTGAATTGGACGGAGGAAATTGATATTCTCGTTGATGAGTCAATGGAAACGAGTACGGCACTTTTGGAGCAAGCTGGGTTGGATCAATCGGAAGACCAACAAGAGCTCGTACGAGAACAAATGAATATGATGAAAAATTTACTTCCGGTCGGTTTTGCTATGACAGCAATTTTTCTTGCTTTTATTTCCCAGTGGATAGGGTATAAAGTGATCAATCGATTGGAGAATAAACAATTGCGATTTCCGCCTTTCCGTCAATTTCAGCTGCCGGTTACTTTAATATGGATCTATTTTAGTGCGTTAATTATTTCATTATTTGATTTGGATCCATCAGGAGCTGTGTATTTGGCTTTACAAAACGTCCTTTATTTAGTCATATTGTTTTTAACTTTACAAGGGTTTTCCTTTGTGTTTTTCTATGCACATCAAAAAAAGTTATCAAAAGCGGTCCCGGTTATCATCGTAATTGCATCTTTTATTTTACCGTTTTTACTGTATTTGGTCCGAATCATCGGTATAATTGATATAGGTTTTGGATTAAGAAAACGGATGATGGATAAATAAATGAGAGTTGCTCTTCAGAGCAGGTGTTTTATACGCGAATAAAGTATTGTTTATATAAGTAAAGAAAGCTTATCTTTTAGTGCATACCTTCGATGTCTTGAACAAAATACGATTACTAGTTAAAAAACTTAGCCCATCGCAGTTATTTGATCGTGAAATCTAACGTTGCACATACGATGAACGGGAACAAACAATATCCTTCTATCGGTAACGCTACGAGTCACTAAGATGTACTTACTTCCACGAATAAGATAGTAGATGTAGAGGGCAAAGGTTTAGTACGGACGCTGCGAAAAGTCCTTTTGTGGAATGAAGACTCAGCCCGTGATGTGTGACTTTCAGCCAGACGCATTAGAAGAGTGTTTTATGTTTTCCCAAATGCAAATGCAAATAACGGCTTTAAGTTTTCTTGAGTTGGATGGGCTGCACGTTTGGTGGTTAGGAACTTCTGGTGCGAGAGACTGTACCCTGAACCTAATTACCTTTACCCATAGTGCTCACGCTTTTCTTTAGTTATAGGAGTTGAGTCAGTATGTCGAATGTAACAAATAAACGAATGCTTGGCGGCCATTTAGTGATTATATATTTATTGTCTATCATTTTGGTAATAGCCATTTGGTATTATGAATGGTTAATCGGCCTCATTATGGCGGTGTTATTAGCTGTTTCAATTTACTACAGCATTCAAAGGGAAAAGAAGTTGCAGGAACAAACGGAAACATACATTGCTACGTTGTCCTACCGCGTCAAAAAGGTAGGGGAAGAAGCGTTGTTGGAAATGCCTATTGGAATTATATTGTATAACGACGAATTTCAGATTGAATGGTCCAATCCATATATGAATCAATTTGGGGAAAACCAATCATTGGCAGGAAAGTCGCTGGAAAATTTGTCGGAAAAACTGGTTCCGGCGATTAAAGAAGGCAAGAATGATATATGGGTGTCATTGGGTCAATACGATTTACAAACAACAATTAAACCATCAGATCGTTTATTATATTTTTTTGATCGTACGGAACAGGCGAAAATTGAATCGTTGTATTATAATGAACAACCGGTCATTGCTATTATCTACTTAGATAATTATGAAGAAATTACACAAAACATGGACGACACAACAAAAAGTCAATTGAACTCTAGAATAACAGCTGCATTGAATAATTGGGCGGAAGCGTTTGGACTATTTTTAAAACGAACTTCACAGGAACGCTTTATGGCGATTATTACGCAGGAAATTTTAGAACGACTGGAAAAGTCTAAGTTTGAAATATTGGATGAAGTACGTGAACTCGTCGTCGAATCTGGACAGAAAAACCCGGTGACATTAAGTATCGGCATAGGTGTTGGGAACATGCCGCTTCCCGAGCTTGGTAAGCTGGCGCAGTCCAGCCTCGATTTAGCATTAGGGCGTGGTGGCGACCAAATCGCCATTCGGGATGAATCAGGTAAAGTACGTTTTTACGGTGGAAAAACAAACCCAATGGAAAAAAGAACGAGGGTGCGTGCTCGTGTAATATCTCATGCTTTGAGGGAACTAATTAAAGAAAGTGATAACGTGATAATCATGGGGCATAAGGCTCCTGATATGGATTCGCTCGGTTCATCCATCGGAATCTTAAATATTGCTAAATCAAATGAAGTGGAAGGATATATCGTTTTTGATGAGGACGATGTGACAGAAGGTGTGCAACGGATTGTTGAGGCCATTCGTCAAGATGAAGAGTTATGGGAATCTTTTGTTGATCCAGATGAAGCTGAAGCAATTATTTCGAGCCGAAGTCTTGTCGTTATTGTAGATACGCACCGGCCGGCGATGGTTGCAGACCGTCGATTACTGAATAAAACCGAGTATAAAGTAGTCATTGACCATCACCGTCGCGGCGAAGATTTTATTGAAGACCCTACGTTAGTTTATATGGAGCCTTATGCTTCCTCAACAAGTGAGCTCGTTACCGAACTGTTGGAATACCAGCCGAAAAGGGCAAAACTGAAAATATTGGAAGCAACAGCGCTTTTGGCAGGAATCATTGTCGATACAAAAAGCTTTGCTTTACGAACCGGATCACGTACATTCGATGCAGCTTCCTATTTACGCTCAAAAGGTGCAGACAATGTGAAGATTCAACACTTTCTAAAAGAAGACATATCGACTTATGTGAAAAGAAGTCAGTTAATCGAGCGTGTGCAAGTGTACCGTGACTCCATCGCGATTACAAAAGCAAAATCAGATGAGGTATACAGCCAAATTTTAATTGCACAAGCAGCGGACACCTTGCTTACAATGAACAATATTTCCGCATCATTCGTTATTTGTAAGCTTGAAGATGGCAAAATAGCTATTAGTGCTCGTTCATTAGGAGAAGTAAACGTCCAGGTTATTATGGAGCGTATGGCCGGCGGCGGACATTTGACGAATGCGGCAACGCAAATTGAAGACACGACTATTGATGATGCAGAAGGTTTATTAAAAGAAATCATTGATGAATATTACGGAGGGAGAGAATCGGAATGAAAGTGATATTTTTACAGGACGTAAAAGGCAAAGGAAAAAAAGATGAAGTAAAAGACGTATCTGTTGGGTACGCTCAAAACTTTTTGTTTAAAAAAAAGCTGGCAGTGGAAGCAACGGCAGGTAATTTAAAAGCGCTTGAGGCTAGAAAACGAAAAGAGAACGAGCGTGAGCAGGAAGAAAAAGACGCAGCAATTGACGTAAAAAATAAATTAAAAGATATTACCGTTGAAATAACTGCAAAGTCAGGCGATGGCGGACGATTATTTGGGTCGATTACGAGCAAGCAAATAGCTGAAACGTTGCAAAAAAATCACGGAGAAAAAGTGGATCGCAGAAAAATTGAGCTGGATCAGCCGATTCGCTCGTTAGGGCATACGCATGTTCCGGTAAAATTGCATCCGGATGTGGAAGCTACAATTAATGTACATGTAAAAGAAAAATAGTTTATATAAAGTAGAAGCGATATAGATAACATCAACGTTTCTCCATAAGGGGGAATACTTATGAGTGATCAGTGGAATGAACGAACACCTCCACATAATATAGAAGCAGAACAAGCGGTTATCGGTGCAATTTTTCTAGAGCCCGAGGCCTTTTCAACCGCGTCTGAGTTACTCGTCCCTGCCGACTTTTACCGAGCGGGACATCAGCGCACCTTTGAAGTAATGATGCAGCTGGCTGATAAAGGGGAGCCAATTGACCTCGTTACGGTCACGACAGCACTTGCTAATGCAAAGCAGCTGGAGGAAGCAGGCGGCGTTTCGTATTTATCAGATGTGGCAAGCAGTGTTCCTACAGCAGCCAACATCGGGTATTACAGCAAAATTGTAGAAGAAAAAGCGCTTTTGCGCCGATTAATTCGTACAGCTACAGATATTGTTTCCACCAGCTTTGAAAAAGAAGATGAAGTATCTGATGTGTTGGATGAAGCGGAAAAAAGTATATTGGAAGTATCTGGCCGTAAAAACACTGGAGCCTTTCGCGCAATTAAAGATGTGCTCATTGATGTTTATGATAATATTGAGCAGTTGCACCACAACGACGCAGACGTAACCGGCGTAACTAGTGGCTATAGGGATTTGGACCGTATAACTTCAGGGTTTCAGCCTAATGACTTTATCATTATTGCCGCAAGACCATCTGTCGGAAAAACAGCATTTGCGTTGAACATCGCGCAAAATATGGCTGTTAATTCCGACGAAAATGTAGCGATTTTCAGCTTAGAAATGGGTGCCGAACAACTCGTCTCACGGATGCTTTGTGCGGAAGGTAACATAGACTCCCAGCGTCTGCGTACAGGAAAGCTTGAACCAGATGACTGGGGAAAGTTGACAATGGCGATGGGTTCTTTATCTAACGCCGGTATTTACATTGATGATTCGCCGGGAATCCGCGTATCGGATATACGATCGAAATGCAGACGTTTAAAGCAGGAACATGGACTTGGGATGATTATTATTGATTATTTGCAATTAATCCAAGGAAGTGAACGGTCGAAGGATAATCGGCAGCAAGAAGTATCCGACATTTCTCGCTCCTTGAAAGCATTGGCACGAGAGTTAAATGTTCCGCTTATTTCATTATCACAATTGTCACGTGGCGTTGAGTCCCGTCAGGATAAGCGGCCGATGATGTCTGACCTTCGTGAATCCGGAAGTATTGAGCAGGACGCCGATATTGTCGGGTTTTTATATCGAGATGACTATTATGATACAGAATCCGAAAAACAAAACATTATTGAAATCATTATTTCCAAGCAGCGTAACGGCCCTACTGGTACAGTGGAACTCGCTTTTGTAAAAGAATATAATAAGTTTGTTGATCTGGATCATCGTTACCAAGAAAGCGATATTCCACCCGTTCATGCATAGAAGTGAATCTTTCATAAGAATATTAAGTAGTTCAGTTAAAGCGTACAAAACAGTACTCTTAACTGAGCTACTTTCTTTGTTAATTTTTCATAAACCGTTGAATTTCTTCGGTTCATTTTAAAAGTAAATTCATTTCACATTTAGGAGAGGAATATAGTGAATTACGACAACAAGACTTTAAACCAATTAAAGGCGGATTTGATTGTTGATGCACATAAGGGGTATCCCTTCCTGCTTGCAGGAGCATTTTATTGGTTGGTTATGGGTGTTTTGAGTTTCTTCATAGAAGATTATAAATTGCTTGCATTATGTTACTTAATTGGTTCGGGTAGCATCTTCCCAATAGCAATCGCAGTCAGTAAAATGTTAAAAGTTAATATGTTAAGTAAAAATCCGCTTGGTGTTTTAGGCGGTATTACTGGAGGAATACAGGCATTTTACCTACCAATCTGGATTATCATCTATATCGAACATTATGAATTGCTTCCAATGGCAATCGGTATTCTAGGAGCCTCTCATTTTCTTCCGTATATATGGATTTACGATAGCAAAACGTACGGAATCTTTACCGTGTCGATGGCTGTCATTGCATTTATTTTCGGCTATATTTTTATTGAACAGGCATTTTTCACGCTTCCATTCTTGTTGGCGTTTATCTATTTAATATCCGTTATTGGGTTAAGGCAGGAGACGAATAAGTTTATTGCTGACCGAGATAATTGATAAGCAAGTTTTTCTAAGTTTTAATCAAAGAGACAGTTGTCATAAGGCGTAAATAATAAAGTAAATATAAAGTGACCATTTTCCGACGTAATGTATGTTAAGATTCAAATAATGTATAGGCGAAAGGGTAGGTGTTAAATATGTCCACAGATGTTATTACGATCGTAACTATAATCTCTCTCGTTATATGGATTGCAGTATCGCGAGAGGCTGTAAAACCAACAGAAGAGATAAATTGGCGAAAAATGATACCATTGCTGTGCGCAGGTGCTTTATCGACATTAGTTATAAGCCTTTCACTTTTTAATAGCCTGCCTTTACAAATGTAATTTTTGTTAACAGAAATAATTCTCGCATAATAATTGGTGCCCGTTCCAGATCTAAAGGTCGGATTGCAGTACGTGTATGAAGTTCAAACAAGTAACTTTAGTCGAATTAATTAATCCTTTCTTAGGGGGTATATGATGGATGTTATGGTGATACGCTCCTTCTCAATAGCTGCCGGTATTGCGGCACTTTCAAAAGAAAAGATGCAAAAATTGGAAAATATAGTAAAAGAACTGGAAGAAAAACTTAGTGGGGATTAGTAAAAATAAAAATTCTCCTCAACTCGTGTGTCGAGGAGAATAACGCCTTAGGGTTGATTAAGGAAACATATTATTGTTTTAAAAAGTCTATTTCTACTTCATTTCTTCGGGCTTCACGTTTAAATAGATATTCACCATTACGAATCGATGCAAGTACCTCCGCACGCTCCCGAATCGCTTCATAAGCATCTTTCGCATCAACAACGATAAAGTTTGCTGGTTTTCCCTTCTCAATACCATACGTATCATTCACTCTCATAATGTTTGCACCGTTGTATGTGATCAGATCGAACGCTTTGTTGATCTCGTCAATGTGCGTATAATGAGCTAAATGAATGCCATTATCTAAAATATTCATCATATTTCCATTGCCTAATGGATACCAGTAATCTGCTATTGAGTCTTGAGCAAAGGCGACATTATTTCCGTTATTTAACAATTCCTTTACTCGTGTCAAGCCACGACGTTTCGGATAAGTATCGCCTCGTCCTTGTAAATGTGCGTTTTCGGTCGGGCAAGAAATAAAGTTAATGTGAGATTCTTTAAATAAACCGAGCATTTTATTAGCATAACTGTTTTCTACTGAGCCAAAGCTGCATGTATGGCTTGCTGTTGTATATGTTCCATAATGTTTTTCCATAACAAGCGCATTTAATACTTCTAAAAACCGACTATTCGGATCATCATTTTCATCGCAGTGAATATCAATCATGACGTTATGTTTTATTGCCATATCAACGATCCGTTTTAATGACTCCACACCGTGTTCATATGAAATTTCAAAGTGGGGGATTCCGCCAGCTACGTCAGCCCCCATTTCAAGGGCTTCTTCCATTAATCGTTCTGCCCCTTTATATCTAAAGAACCCTTCCTGAGGGAATGCTACAAGTTGTATTGTAACGATATCTTTCAATTCTTCACGTAGCTTAATTAAAGCTTTCATCCCTGTTAAATGAGGGTCAGTAATATCTACATGCGTACGAATAAATTGAACTCCATGACTCAATTCTTTTTGAATGCCTTTAAGCGCACGCTCACGTACCATATCTTCCGTCAATGATTTCTTATTATCACTCCAGCGCTGGATACCTTCAAACAACGTACCTGAGACATTCGCATTTCCTTCTCCTAGACCTGAAAAGATATAATCTAAGTGTAAATGAGGGTCAACATAAGGTGGCAACACGAAGCGGTCTTTTAAATCAATGACTGCATCTGCGTTGTTTAAGTTATTCCCTATTGCTTTAAATTGACCATTTTCTACTAAAATTTCATGGGATTCCGGGGCCCCATATATATTGGCATTAATAAACTTCTTCATATTAAATTACTCCTTTACTCACTCTAATATAATGCATCGACATACTAATTAGTATAGCAGTTGTGAATGAAAAACAGGAACTCTTACTCCTAAGAAATAGCCTGTTCAAGATTGTGCGTGGAAGTTTTAATGACATGTTTTATTAATTAAGCAATGATGGAATAAAAGTGCGCATTGGTAAGAATAACGTACGTCCTTTTCTAACTGGTCGTTTTTAGTTTTTTTCTTTGTCAAATTAAGCGAGACATTATGTTTTTGTCTTTTTGACCCACATGATCCATGAAACATTCAATCGGCAGGGATCCTACCTTATTGCGTCCGCCGTATGGTGCATCAACTGATAATGTTAAACAGATTGCAATAGATATAGGACTGCCTATTGTCATGTGGTCCGTTGATTCACTTGACTGGAAAAGCCACGATGCAATAGCAGTAAATGAGGAAGTGATGTCTAATGTCACCCCAGGTTGAATCGTAATATTGCACGATATTGACCCTTAAACGGCTGATGCCCTACCGCAATTATTGACCTCCCTGGAGAAGCAAGGGTATGAGATAGCAGGATCTTTTGTCGTTTGGATAAGAGAAGTTGACGGTGCTGGTGTTACACAAACATTCGAGTTAAAATTAGTAGCTTTTATAGTATTATTAGCTACGTTTATAATTCCGCTAATTATGCAGGTTGTATGGATGATTCTCAATTCGAAAAAGGGTAGAGTGAATTAAGCAATTGAGGGTATTATCCCGTAGAATACACTTGAAGGAAGGTTACAAAGATGCTAATAACAAGCTCTTTTAAGAAGGGGAATACCACTCGTTATTATGGGAGGTATTTCTTTATTTTTAAAAGATAAGAATGTATATAATTTTGTGCATAGCTGTCTTGCCTTTTTTGATTATGCTAATAACGGTTTATCCAATTTTATTGGTTAGAACACCCAATTCCGAACCTTAAGCATAAAGTAGCTCAATCGGAAATAACCAGCTTATCTTACAATATGAATTGAAAAAACGGAAGACCAAACGATCAATATTTGTATTTTTTAGATAATCTAAATACATCTTTATATAAGATAACTAAATATTATACAACAAATAAAATATTGTTGTCAATAGTAAATTTGCATTATTTTAGAATATATGGTATTATGTATATACAATAACTTTCAGGTAACAACATTTGTTGATCGGACGCAACTTCTTTTTGAAGAAACTTTGGGTGCGGTTTTTTTACATTTGGAAACAATTATTTCGTATCATTCGATGGTATGATCACAGCCACACTGATAAAAATTGGTAAAGGTAAAATTAACGATTTACGATTTGCTATAATATATAAGGAGAGTGGGTTAATGAATTTAATAAATGAAGAAATAACTCATAAAATATTTGGTGAAGGAGATATCGTTGGTCAAGACGATTCATTTATTACCGTTCATTTTAATGAAGGAACCAAAAAATTTGTTTACCCTGATGCTTTTGGACAATTTATAAAACTACAGGATCGAGATACCGCAAAATCTCTAAAGAAAATCATTTCTAAAAGAGAGGCGGAAGAAGAAGAACTGGAAAAGAAACGTGAAGAAGAAAGGGAGCAACTGGCGCTTGAACAGCAGCTTAAGGAAAAAATAAAGAACAATAAAATTCATGAAAGCTCACAAATTGTTTTCTGGCTGGACGAAGAAGAACAACAAAGTGTGTTTTCCGACTGGCAAGTATCTACAGGCAAGGTTCAAACCGGGAAGAGCAAAGGGGAGCCTAACAGACCCGCTCGATTGGGCCCTAACAGTGCAGGCCTTTTGACTGCAAGAGGCTCAGATCAACCGGAAACAGATAGACAAATTCTGGGCCTCTACATGGTAAATGAAATATTTACCGGCAATCTTAGCGATGATGGAATGGTCCCTGCTCATACGGAATTCAGAATTAAACTAACTAAGCAAGAAGCTGAGGAAATGCTTTTCTGGTCTTATTATATCAATAAGAGCCATCCTCATCGGATGACGTGGAATTCTGGTAAATATCGTTATTTTGATAATGTCTGGACCGCTCAAATCCTAAAAGATATCATTGCATTAAAAACGGATAAAGAAGAAATCAAATTAGCTGAAAATTTCCTGGAATACTTCTGTAAAATGAATGCCCTTGACATGGATAACATTCCAGAGGCTAATGGTGCTTTAAAGCAATAGTGTCCTTTGATTGACCACACAATTGTCAAATTTTCTTGACTTACAGATTTTATAGCCTTTTTAGGGTGTTCCTTTTCTGGAGCACTCTTTTTTTATACCTTATTAGAATTATCTTTATTATCATTTAAACTCTACTTTATTAAATTATCACATAGAATGACTCCGTTTGGTTTAGTTATTTCTACGATATGAAAAGTGCTATTTTTAACCTCTTTCCACAAGAAAGTCGCATAAAATTGCATTAGAATCGGGCGTGTAGAATGAATACTTTTTCTGAAGAAGGTTAAAACTACCCTTAACTTTTAGAGAGGGTGTTTTTTTATGCCAAGTTTAAAAATGTTATTTCAAAATGCAGCAGATATTATAGAGTCTCTAACCGATAACCATAAGAATCCATTACATATCGGTGAAGCGATGGCGTCTTGGACATACCATGCTTTTGTAGCTAATGCTATCAGTATTGTGGAAATTGGTCTTAATACAACAGATAATGCTAAATTGAAAAAGGTGCTTCAAGATAGCTATAAAGTCATGAAGTCACATCGAAAAGAACTGGCTGAGTTTTTGCAACAGGAGGGAGTCCCCTTATCGGATACACCTGAATCCAAACCCAAATCTGATCCGAGCGTTGTTCCGCTTGGAGCAAAATTTACGAATAATGAATTGTGTAACACGGTAACTCTTAACTTTATTGCAGCTGCCGATTTGTGTGCAGCATCAGCAAGCCAATGTCTCCGGACGGATGTGGCGCTGATGTTTCTTAAGTTCCAAACTGATAAACTGTCTCTTGGGCTGAAAGCAAAAGAATTGATGCAAGAAGAAGGATGGCTTAAAATTCCGCCATCATATAACCAACCTGGGTCTATTAGACAAAAGTAAAAGCTGATTGTTTTCCGCAGAATTTGACAAACGGTCGTTTTTCCGTAAAGATTGGCCTACATTAATACATAGGAGTTATATACTTAACAAAAGGGGTTTGTAAAACCTCTTTTTCTTTTGATTTTTTTTAAAAGTCGCGTAATATAAAAATTGCATATGTTAGATATATATTGCTTGGAATGTGGGTGGGCTTATGAGGAATAATGTGAAGATTGCACGTATTAAAGCTTCTCTCAAACAAGAACAATTGGCTTCGAGAACGGGAGTAACACGACAGACAATTGGGTTAATTGAAAAAGGAACCTACAACCCAAGTCTTCAGTTGTGCGTAGCAATCGCCAAGGCACTTAACAAAACTTTAGACGAGCTATTTTGGGAGGTTGAAGAGAAATGAAATCTTGGATATCGTTTTTGTTACCTAATGATGAATATAAACGGAAAAGTATGTTGTACTTTTATTCGGAGGGAGCAATAATTCTTTGTACCTCACTAATTGTAATGCTTATTTGCAGCAACTATTTTAAAATGGATGTAGGAATTGTATTATTATTGTCTATTGCTATTTTTCTTTTGTATGTCACAACAAGATATATTGTGTCAGGTATTGAGTATACAGAGGTGGCAACAGAAAAAGCATATAAAATAGAATTAAAAGTAATTTTTGTAAGGGTTATTGGTTTTATTATTATCTTTACAGTACTGAACATAATCTGGAGTGGATTCCCTAATGAGATTGACGAATGGATTAATATTTTAGGGTTATTATTAAGTGTAGGTTTAGTTTGGTTTGGTTCTTCTCAAGTTTTACTTCTTTGAAGCGATCCTATAACAAAAATAAGGATTTATTATAATTAGTATAAGCTAGAAAATTACGTTGTGGAATAAGTGTTGTAACAGAATTAGATCATATAATAGCGCTCTTCAGCCACTACA
>NZ_JBPYCR010000048.1:0-23014 GCF_051846915.1 Virgibacillus sp. W0181 | reverse complement strand
AAAAGATAAGAATGTATATAATTTAACCCCTACCACGGTGTCGTTTCCTGTGGTATTTTTAATGTATGAAGAAAAACATTTTAAAACAAATTTTCTTTGACGAAAATCAACATTGGGAGTCATTTAAAAAGAAACATAGAGATAGGATCCGTCCAGTAGTCATCAAGGAGGTGGAAAGGTTTCGGGACTGCGGGAATCCGAAAAACGGATTCAAACTTTTTGTTTGTGAAGGCTGCAATGATCCCCGAAAAGTTCCTTATCGATGCAAAGGTCGTTTTTGCACCACTTGTTCTCTTGGAGAGAGTGAGGAATGGAGTCGTCTACTTACAGAAGATGTATTACAAGTGAATCATCGTCATGTCATATTTACAATTGATGAGGGATTACGGGAGATATTTTTATTACATCGTCACCTCCTCAAACCATTGATGGATGAAGCTGCCAAGCTGATTTCGGACTACTTCGGAAAAAAGGCAAAGGTCAAACCGGGTATTATCGCCGGCTTGCACACCTTCGGTTCGCAAGTAAATTTTAATCCGCATGTACATATGTTGGTCACCATGGGAGGGATAACGAAAAAGGGATCGTGGAAAGCATATGATTTTATCCCTTTTCAAATGCTTCGGAAACAATGGCAGACCGTTGTATTGAAGTTAATCCGAAACAACCTGACAAAAAAGGAAAAGAAAAAAGTTCAGTCTCGCTTACAAAAGGCTTTTTCCAAAAACGGAGAAGGTTTCTATGTGTATGCGCCAAAACAAAGAGGAAAAATAAAGGATCAATTACGTTACATTGGCCGTTATATGCGTCGACCTGCGATTGGAATCAATCGGATTGAGGCATATGATGGACAATATGTTACTTTTAAATATATCGATAAAAAAGATAAGCAAGAGAAGTGTGAAACGTTGATGGTAGAAGCGTTTATCATTCGTCTAATCCGCCATATTCCGGATGAGCAATTCAAAACGATTCGTTATTATGGTATGTATTCGAGAAGAAGTAAAAGTTTAAGCAAAAAATTACTAGCTGCATGGCAGCAAGGAAAAAAACGTTGGATACTGAAAGTGAAGAAAACATTACGTCGCCAAACCTGGAGAGAGCGTGTTATTTCCAGTGGGCAAAAAGATCCTATGGTATGTCCGCACTGTGACAATTATTATGAATACATGGGAGAAGTCTGTCCGGAGGACGGCACACTCAAAATAAAAGTAGCATTAACCAAAGAAGCAAGAAGTTATATGGAAAGGGTGATCATCCATCTTGAAGGGATCAAGCAAGAACCAGAAAAAAGGAAAGAGAAAAAAGAAAAAAGGGACCGACCACTTACGTCCGAAGAAGACATTTGTCAACTATCATTGTTTAACGTGTCATGAAGAAGAGGAAATTCCAATGGACGTTGTGAGGGATTTTGACATGATGGATGGAGGCGATCCATTTACTCCACCAAGATTCAGCTGTGAACAATGTGGAGGGGAAATGTATCCGGAATATTACAAAGGAATACATGGACAGGAATATAAATTATCGGACTTCCGCTAATTATGGTGGATAGAAAAGGACCGGGCGGGGTTTGCCCGGTTTTTCTTAACACCTCTAATTAACTGCGTAATTGAATTCCTTGTGCAATTTTTTCATTCACTTGTCTTTCAATACAGCAAAGTTGATCCAATACTCCTGCAACAGAGTTATCCAAGTTGACTAGATCACCTACTGTAGCGGTAGAGTCAATTGCATAATCAACTTTGTCAGCCTCCGCACAAATCAAGTCAGCAACACAAAATTCGGTATAAATGGCTGACAATATGATTAATCCACTTAAACCGTTTGAATTCGTGTTGCTTGCAAGATCCATCGTTGTATTAATTTTTGAGAATACATCCTGATTACTCATTATGATTTCCCCCCTTTCTAATGCTAGTATATTCACTCGTACAAATTGATTTTTGTGCGAACAACTGCATTTTTCCGAAATGTGCGATCATAATGGGTGAAGCGCTGTTCAAGAAGTTACGTGGAATAGGAGGTACAACTTTCTCGGTCAAACTTTGGAGTTTATTAGGTTTAATAGGAGTGTAAATAATGTCATATAACTTTTAATTATTACACGTTATTAATAAATAATATCAACAATAGAACACTCTAATAGCGTATAATTCTGTATAATAGAAACAATAAAGGACTGTTTGATAGATTGTGTTTCGGCTTTTGAATTTATAGCTAGGCACGTCTGCATCCTTTCTACAGACTTCAAGATATAAGGATATGATGAAAATGAGTAACACACAAACAACAGACGTTATTTTAATAGGGGCTGGGGTCATGAGTGCGACGCTGGGAACCCTTTTGAAAGAGCTGGCTCCGGATTGGGAGATGAAGGTGTTTGAAACACTCGCGGAATCTGGCGTGGAAAGCTCTAACGAATGGAATAATGCGGGCACAGGGCATTCAGCACTGTGTGAACTTAACTATACGAAGGAAAATCCAGACGGTTCGGTGGATATAACAAAAGCGATAAAAATAAATGAACAGTTTCAACTTTCCAAACAGTTTTGGTCTTATCTTGTTAATAAAAAGCAGATCAGTAATCCCGACGATTTTATTATGGGCTTGCCTCATATGAGTTACGTTCATGGCGAGCAAAATGTGCAGTTTTTGAAAAAGCGTTTTGAGGCATTATCAGCAAATCCGTTGTTTGAAGGAATGGAATTTTCCGACGATCCGGAGAAGTTGAAAGAATGGATTCCGCTCATGATGCAAGACCGTACATCAAACGAACCGATTGCAGCGACAAAAATTGATTCGGGAACTGATGTTAACTTTGGCGCTTTAACACGCCAGATGTTTGACCATTTAAAAAATGAAAATGTTGAGATTAATTATAAGCATAAAGTATTGGATATAAAGCGCACGGACAATGGCTTGTGGGACTTAGATGTTATCAATGTTGAAAGTGGCAGAGTTACACACCATACAGCGAAATTTGTCTTTATCGGAGCCGGAGGAGGAAGCTTACATTTACTGCAAAAATCCGACATTCCTGAAGGGAAACATATTGGCGGATTTCCAGTCAGCGGGCTATTTATGTCATGTACGAACCCGGATGTTATTGAACAGCATTATGCCAAAGTGTACGGGAAAGCTCCGGTTGGCGCTCCGCCGATGTCTGTTCCGCATTTGGACACAAGATATATTGCGAATAAAAAATCACTGCTATTTGGTCCGTTTGCCGGCTTTTCGCCGAAGTTTTTAAAAACGGGGTCCATCTTTGATCTGGTAAATTCCGTAAAACCGGACAACCTCTTTACGATGCTAGCGGCAGGTGCGAAACAAATGCCTTTGACAAAGTACTTGATCCAGCAGCTGTTACTATCGAAAGAACAGCGGATGGAGGAGCTGCGCCAGTTTGTTCCGAATGCTAAAGCCGAAGATTGGGAAATGGTAACAGCGGGGCAACGGGTACAAGTAATCAAAGACACAGAGGAAGGCGGAAAAGGAACGCTCCAATTTGGTACGGAAATTGTTAGTGCCGCAGATGGCTCGATTGCCGCATTACTCGGTGCATCTCCTGGAGCATCTACAGCCGTTCACGTCATGATTAATATATTTAATCGGTGTTTTCCAGAACATATGGAAGAGTGGGAGCCGAAGTTAAAAGAAATGATTCCATCTTATGGTGTTTCACTGGCGGAAAACCGGGAACTATTCCGCGATATCAATGCATCAACAGCGGAGGTACTTGGTTTAAGGGAAAAAGAGCCGATACAAGCAGGCTAAGTACAAGGCTGGGTGAAATTAGGTGTAGTGTCGTTATATGAAATAAATCTATATAAGAAAGAAGGTGAACATATAAGTGTTTGCCTTTTTTTAATGTTTTTTCAAGCAATTTCATTTATGCATCATTTTCCCAAAATTGCTCATCCTAATTGAAGAGAATGAAGGATGGGGGTTTTCATTTGAATATCACAAAAGTATTTTGGTATGCGGTCATTATATGTGTGACGGTCGTTATTTGGGGATCATTTGCTCCGGAAAATTTAAATCAATTAACAGCTTCGGCGACGGCATTTATTTACAATCGGTTCGGTTGGTTTTATATGTTCGTCATTATTGCTATGATTACTTTTTGTATCTATCTAATGTTTTCTCGGTTTGGTGATATTAAGCTTGGAAAACCCGATGAGGAACCAGAGTTTAGTTTGCCTGCCTGGTTTGCGATGTTGTTTAGTGCTGGGATGGGTATTGGTTTAATGTTTTTTACGACAGCTGAAACAATTTCCCATGCGTTTATTAGTTCGCCTAATGCAGAATCGGGATCGGATCAGGCGATTGTAGAGTCTCTTCAGTATGCGGCCTTTCATTGGGGATTCCATGGATGGGGATTGTATGGAGTTATCGCATTGATTCTTGCTTACTTTAAATTTCGCCAAGGATCCCCTGGCTTGATTAGTGCAACACTTGAGCCGTTGTTCGGGAAGAAGGTAATGCGTGGTTGGGTTGGTCAAATCGTGGATACCCTTGCTGTCTTTGCGACGGTTGTTGGTGTAGCATCGACGCTTGGGTTAGGCTCAGCACAAATTAATAGTGGACTTACTTTTCTGTTTAACGTACCTAGAAACTTTTGGTTTCAGTTGCTTATTTTAGTTATTGCAACAGGTTTATTCATAATTTCCGCCTGGTCGGGACTTGGTCGGGGCATTAAATACTTAAGTACGATAAATATGTGGATTGCAACCTTGCTCGTTATTACCTTGTTTATTGTTGGTCCATCTATGTACATTATCAATATGTTTACAACAACGATTGGAAATTATTTTGGAAATTTTATTGAAATGAGTTTTAACTTAAAGCCGTTGCATGAAGAAGAACGGCAGTGGATTAACGATTGGACAATTTTTTATTGGGCATGGTGGATATCGTGGGGTCCATTTGTCGGCATGTTTATCGCTCGGGTATCTAAAGGGCGCACGATTAGACAATTTATCGCCGGCGTATTACTGGCGCCTACGTTTGTAACGATCATTTTTTTCTCCGTTTTTGGTGTCTCGGCATTAAAACTGGAACAAAGTGGCGTTGCTAAACTATCTGAAATGGCTACGGAGACAGTAACGTTTGGAATGTATGAGCATTATCCGCTTGGGATGATTATGTCGTTCGTGACGGTTATCGTTATTGCAATATTTTTCGTTACATCGGCTGATTCGGCGACCTTTGTGTTGGGTATGTTCAGTACCGGAGGCGAATTAAATCCGGTAAATACAGTGAAAATTATTTGGGGACTGACCTTATCAGCTATGGCTGCCATCGTGA
Organism: Virgibacillus sp. W0181; assembly: GCF_051846915.1. Taxonomy (NCBI): domain Bacteria; kingdom Bacillati; phylum Bacillota; class Bacilli; order Caryophanales; family Bacillaceae; genus Virgibacillus; species Virgibacillus sp. W0181. Next base: position 17,704 of record NZ_JBPYCR010000048.1, on the reverse strand, counting down.
TGTATTTTGGCGGAATTGGCGGATTTCAAAACATGCTGATCATTGCCGCGCTGCCGTTTTCTATAATTGTTGTTTTAATGGCTATATCCTTTTATAAATCTGTGAAAGAAAATGGCTGAAAATGCTTAATTTATTTTTGTGGAGCGTGAAGATATAAAAAGGATGACAAAAACCGTTCAAATGAGGTGGATATTTAGTGAGATTACTCAACGTTAGAAGAGGTCAATTTGTTTATTACAACAATCAATTGCATAAAGTTTATGGTATAACCCCTTTTTTTAAACGATCAGTACACTTGTTTCGATTAGAAGATTTTAAACAACAGCTGGCTACCGCTAATGAAATTGACTACTACAAACCGAAACATTTAGATAGTTTTGTTTGTAATCATCACCGATATACATTAGATAAAGATGCAAAGGCGAGGGTCGGCGATTATATTTTGGTTATAAATCCGAAACCGGATTCACTGGATCATCATCATCTTAATTCAATTGAAATGGTATCTTCGATTGAAAAAAATGGTGTAATCAGCAATAAGTCAAATGGGATTAAACATAGTGAATATTGGGTCATGGTTCCAGGTCTAATAGAGGGAGCAACAATTATTGGTCCACAGCGGGATTCGGTTCTGGAGGATGATCAGGACTCTAAAGAAACCGCAACAGTTAAACAGACTGAAGTCGATGGGCCGGGAATGACTATGCCTCGAATAGGCGATGTTTTTCAAAAAAATGATGCCGATCCAATCATTCAAACAATGGTCATTGCTGTTGCGGGACGAACTATTTATTTAGGCGGAGGTTTTAAGGTTGATAAGGAAGAACTGGCGGATAAGGAGATCTGGAGTTATGTGTTGAATGCCTGGGAGCAATAATAGGGTAATAAATCGGAAGCTGATATTGCACGCCAAGAATGGATATGTTCGTTTTAGTGCGGGTATCGCCCATCATGTACGAATATATCGCTCTAGTGTGGATATAACGCTCCCAAGTAAGGATATATTCACTCAAGTGTGGATATATCGCTCCGAAGCACGGATATATGCTTCCAAGTTCGGATATTCTACTCTTCACCTATGGAATACCCATCAAATTCTACACAGAAAAACGATCAGTCAGACGCTGATCGTTTTTGTATTTTTATAAAATGACTCCTTTAAACGGAAGCTTCATAGATGGATTTTACTGCTTTTTCTAGATTGGTATTAAATTCTTCATCTGTCTGGTTCACGTTTAAGTCCTGGCTCAACGCTCTGGAGAAGCTGGCGATGAGGCCGTCATTTGCTTTTAATTTTTCATTGGCGTCCTCTGTAGAGTAACCGCCGGAAAGCGCTACGACACGAACAACCATTGGATGGTCGATGAGTTCCTTATATAAGTTTGTTTGTGAAGGAATTGTCAGCTTGAGCATAACATGTTCATTGTCGCTTAAGTTATCCAAATGTTTTAGGATTTCCGCTTTCATTAATTCCTCACATTTTTCTTTTTCAGGGCTATGAATATCTACTTCCGGCTCGATAATTGGTACAAGGCCTGCTTGAATAATTTCTTTTCCGACTTCAAATTGCTGGTCAACGACACCTTTAATACCTTCCGGGTTGGCCTTTTTAATGACGGAGCGCATTTTTGTACCGAATATATGACGTTCATTTGCGCGCTTTAATAAGCTGTTTAACTCAGGCATTGGCTTCATCATTTGTACGCCATTTTCCTCATCCGCAAGACCTTTATCGACTTTAAGAAAAGGGACAATGCCTTTCTTTTCAGCTAGGTAATCGGCTGTGTACATTCCTTCGATTTCACTATCCATTGTTTGTTCGAAAAGAATGGCGCCTAAAATATAATCGGAATCAAAAGCGGGTGAAGTAATGATTCTTGTCCGCATTTCATGTACTAACTCAAACATTTCGTCTTCGTTTTTATACGCATCTTCCTGGACGCCATAAGCAGCAAGTGCTTTTGGTGTACTGCCCCCGCTTTGGTCCAAGGCTGCGATAAATCCTTTTCCATTTTTTATTTTTTCAAATTGATTTTGTTGCATATTTTCCTCTCCTCTACCGTATTTAAAATTGCTTTACTAGCATAGTAAGGTTCATAAGGCAATGCAAAAATTCTTACAGCTAAATTGTACCATTAAAAGTGGAAAGGTTGTAGTCCTGTGCTTTATTTTAAAAGAAAGTACAATGCGGTCAGAAAAAAACCAAGTAAATTCATGCGAAAGCACAGCTGATATCCGTGTAAACGGAGCACATTTTGTTTTTACACATGCCAACTACATTTCTTCTCCTTCCGCATCGCCAAAATAAGTGGAAGTATCCCCCTGTCTGTTCGTGCATAAATAAGCTTGTCCGAGTCATAATAACGGATAAATAACTGTTAACGGGAGGTTTCCGGGATGGCACAATCAAATATGCACCAGCAATTGCAGCAGGCAAGCCAGCAAATTAAAGATGCTCAAGGAGCAGTTCTTCAAGCACAAGGCGCTGATGCACAGCTATTGGAACAAGCTCATCAACAATTAGAAAAAGCAGAGCATGTTTTGCAACAAACTCAGGATCAAGCAGGACAAACGGCTACAGAAAATGCACAGTTTCAACAAGCATATGAACAACTGCACGATGTCCGGCAACAAGTTCAGGAAGCAAAACAAAACAATAACGATGTCCTTTAACTAAACGCTTCTTTTGGTTAGGTTTAAAATAAGTGATTGTTGTTATACAACATAGAAGATTGCGTTGATTACATTCCAAAATAATATCCCTTCCTATCCTGTTGGTCACAAGTATAGGAAGGGATCCTTTCTTGAAAAAGAATGAGATTTTATCACAAATATTGTTCTAGAAATGCGGTTTGATTTATCGACCGCGATAACTATGAATTAGATTTTGGTTTCTCCCACGTGCAAAGACATCCGTACGATTTGGTCCCCAGGAAACGGCAGCGGGAGCAGAAGTAAGCGTTCCACCTAGACTTTGCCAGTTTACCCAGCGCGATCCATTCCATGAACGCTTATACAATTGGTTATCAGTACCTCTAACGAATACATCCAACCGATTTGCTCGCGTTGAAGCGACAGCAGGTGCTCCAACTAATGTACCCCCCAAGCCTTCCCAGTCGCTCCAATTACTCCCGTTCCACCATTTATGGATAAGGTTGTCGTTTTGGCCTTTCGCAAACACATCAATCCGGTTTGAACCCCAGGATACTGCTGCTGGTGCAGAGGTAAGACTACCCCCTAAGTTTTCCCAATCTTCCCAGCGTGATCCGTTCCATGTCTTTTTATAAAGCTGATTGTTCGTGCCCCGTACAAAAACATCCAATTGATTCGTTCTGAGCGATGACACTGCCGGACTAGACGTTAATGTTCCGCCAAGGCTTTCCCAATTACTCCAACTGCTACCATTCCACCAAATATGATAAAGGGCTTGATCTGTACCTCTCACAAACACATCGATTCGATTTGGGCTCCAAGAAACAGCAGCAGGAGCCGATGTCAAAGTTCCGCCCAGGTTCTCCCAATCACTCCAATTACGGCCATTCCACCATTTATGGTAAAGCTGTTGGTCTGTACCTCTTGCAAACACATCGAGACGGTTTGGTTGCCATGATGCGACTGCAGGAGCGGATGTCAGAGTGCCGCCTAAACTCTCCCAGTTGGACCATCCTCATTCGGTTCATCGTCATCTTCTTCATCACGAATTAGACGTAATGTAATTTCAATTACTTTTGTTAAAATGCGATTTGTCATGTTTTGTGAAATGTTGAATTGATTGAACAAAAAATTAAACCATGGTACTTGATTTTGCAATTGCCGATATAATTGAGAGGCAGTTACGTCACTGTTTGCCTGATTCAATGTATAGGTAACTACAAAATAATACATGTAATCCACTAGTTGTCTGTTCATTCCTGCTTGCTGAAGCTCTGTATATAAGTTGTTATGTTGCGATCGAAGCACTTGCATAATTTCTTGTACACTTGGTTGTTGACGTGTTTCCATACCCATATACGGATGTGGATAATAATTCACAGGTACATATGGAACATAGTACGGGTATTGATACATTTGTATCCCTCCACTTTTTCAACAGCATATGCAATCGCTTAATGAAATGGGAGTGTGTAATTAATTCACAAGATTTATTTGAAAATTACGTAGATGCGAGATGGTATTGAACATCATGGAAGCTATAGGAGTAATGTTAAAAACCGGTGCCATACTTTTAATAACTTTTTTAAGACTTAAGATATGCAAAGATAAATACCGTATATTTATTCCAATTGATAAATGAATGTGGGTCGTTATGTATACTGGATCAAAAATAAATCATTATTTAAAAGCTCCCACAACCATTGTTCTTGCACTTTTGTCAACGTATTACAATTACCCCGCATAAAACATGTGAAAAGACTATTTACAAATAGAGAAAAATAATTTATCATGTTGTATACAGTATACTGTATTATGTAAAGGAGTGGTGATTTATTTAGAACCATGTAAATTGAAAGCGATTGCTACAATTTTTCATGCTTCACATACTTCATTTTTTACAGAATTGTAAAACCAATATACAGATTACCAGATGTCCTTTATTCATTCAACTCATATATAAAAGCATTTAATGTGCCCAACTAAGTTTAGGTTAATAAAAATTAAGGTGACCAGGTAATGTATGAAGATAGTTGTCGATATGACTAGAAAGCAGCCTTTGACATGATGCAGGTTGTTTCTGCTTAGTTTCTAGACTGAGTAAGAATTTATAGGACAAGCAAATTACGATTTTCTAATGTTTCCATATTATCCAAGGAGGATTTTAATTCATGAAAAAGATTATTTCTATTTTGCTCATTTCGGTTTTAGTATTAGCAGCTTGCGGGCGTCCCGACGAAGGTGGCGGTTCAGCCAATGAAGGAAACAATGATGGAGAAGGTGGCGGAGATAATTACACGATCCGTCTCGCTTATCTCGTGTCAGAGGAGCAATCAACACACCTTGCAGCGGAAGACTTTAAAAAGAAATTGGAAGAAGAGTCTGATGGCCGCTTGAAAGTTGATCTTTATCCAAACGGGTCACTTTTTAGCTCGGACAGGGAAGCGGTTGAAGCAGTTCAGCTTGGGAACGTAGAAATGACGATTCCAGCGCTTGCATCCGTATCCTCTTTTAATAAGAAATTTATGGTATTTGACTTACCTTTCTTGTTTGATGACTATGATGCAGCCTATAAAGCACTTGATGGAGAGATGGGTCAGCAATTATTGGACGAGCTAGAGGAAAATGATTTAAAAGGACTTGTTTATGCGGAGAATGGTTTCCGTCATATTTCCAATAATGAAGGACCTGTTGAAGAACCAAGTGATTTGGAAGGTTTAAAATTCCGTACAATGGAAAACCCACTGCAAACAGATACATTTAAAGAATATGGTGCGAACGCTTCTCCTTTTGCTTTTGGAGAGCTTTATACAGCATTGCAGCAAGGTACTTATGATGCAATGGAACAGCCTATTTCTTTACTCTACACAAACAAATTTTATGAAGTGCAAGATTATCTAACATTGAGCAGTCATTTTTATGCTGCTACTATTTTGCTAATGAATAATGATTTTTACAACAACCTTCCGGAAGACTTGCAGGAGCTTGTGATGGAGGCATCTGAAGAGTACCGTACAGAACAGCGCAAAATAGCCCAAGAGCAAGATAAGGAATGGCTTGAAATTTTGAAAGAAGAAGGAATGGAAGTGAACGAGCTCACGACTGAACAAAAAGAAAAATTCCGTGAACAAGCACAACCTGTTTACGATAAGTATACGCCTGAGTTAGGCGAGGACTTGGTTGAGCAAGCTTTGTCTGCAAATGAGTAAATCAGTCAATTAAATAAAAAACTATTGGAGAAGGAAATCAGCATTGTCTGATTTCCCTTCTTTACCTATAATGGGTTCTTTTAGAATCTTTCAAACAATGAAAAGGGTGTGCGGCATGGGTAAAAGGTTTGCACGGATGGAGGAAATTTTATTAGTTTGGACATTAATCCTAATGGTAGCTCTGATTGCAGGTCAGGTGTTTGGCCGGTATGTGCTGCAAAGCGCACCGAGTTGGACAGAAGAAATGGCCAGATATATTCACGTTTTTCAAGTATGGCTAGGTGCCAGCTATGCAGTCAAAATAAGAGAGCATATACGAGTGGAAGCGTTTATTAATTTATTTCATGGAACGGTTCGAAAGATCATGGAAATGGTTTCTGTCATTATTTGGTTTGTTCTCGCTTTGTTTTTGGCGGTATTTGGAACGAAGCTTGTGCTGGACAGTTTGCGCAATGGCCAGGTGTCGCCAGCTATCCAGATACCTTTTTGGATTCCTTTCCTAGCGATCCCAATTGGTGGTGCAGGCATGGCAATACGACTAGTTCAACAATTAATTCGTATTTATAAAGGAAATGATGACAAGCTGGAAAGTGGGGGAGCAATCCAATGACTGTAGCATTATTATTTGGAACGTTGTTTGTATGCTTGTTAATCGGCGTGCCGATTGCGATATCCCTTGGTGTATCAGCGCTTGTTGCCATTTATTTCGGGACGACGTTGCCGTTAGATATCATTGCCCAGAAGGCTTTTACAGCACTTGATTCATTTCCATTATTGGCCATTCCCTTTTTTATGCTCGCAGGTATTCTAATGGGAAAGGGTGGCGTTTCCAAGCGCTTGCTTGATTTGGCAACGGTAATGGTTGGCTGGATTACAGGCGGATTATCTTTGGTGACGATTACGGCTTGTATGTTTTTTGCCGCAATATCCGGTTCTGGACCAGCAACGGTAGCTGCTATTGGCGGATTTATGATCCCGGCAATGGTAGCGAGAAAATATGATGGTGGGTTTGCTGCAGCGGTAACGGCATCAGCCGGGTCCATTGGGGTTATTATACCGCCAAGCATTCCGTTTGTACTCTATGGAGTAATCGGCAGTGTTTCTGTTGGCAGCATGTTTATGGCAGGTATTTTGCCTGGGATGCTGGTCGGTGGAGTATTACTTCTTCTATCTTTTTTAATGTCAAAAAAACGTGGGTATAAGCCCGACAATGTAAAGAAAATTAACTTTAAAGATTTACTTAGAGCGATTAACGATGCGAAGTGGGCATTATTAATACCGGTTATCATTTTGGGCGGTATTTATGGTGGTGTTTTTTCGCCTACAGAAGCAGCAGTTGTTGCGGCGGTATATGCACTTTTCATTGGAAAATTTGTTTATAAAGAATTGGACTGGAATACCATTTTTGACGGTTTTCTTGAAACAGTTGTTATTAATGCAACAACGATGATTATTATCGGATTATCTGTTTCTTTTGCTTATTTTATGACGCTGGAGCAAATTCCCGCAAGCATTGCCAGTTTTATAACAGGCCTTTCTGATAGCACGGTCGTTATTTTGCTTACAATTAATGTTCTTTTGTTAGTTGTCGGAATGTTCATCGACACAATTTCTGCGCTTGTTGTTTTAACACCGATTCTTTTACCGGTTGTTACATCTGTCGGAGTAGATCCGATCCATTTTGGTGTTATCTTGGTTGCTAACCTTGCCATCGGATTTGTTACACCTCCGCTTGGAGTTAATTTATTTGTTGCTTCAAGTGTTGGCCGTATTAAATTTGAAAAAATTGCGCTTGCGGTTATTCCGTTTATCGTATCAATGATCATTTGTATTTTAGTCATCACATACGTGCCGGCATTATCATTATGGATCCCAAGCATGTTTGATTAACTTAAAAATGATGGACTTCACTAACGTAAATCATATATACACAATTGAAAGAAGGGATAGCGTGACACAACATAAAGTAGTAGTCGTTGGAACGGGAGCAGTTGGTGCAACTTATGCATATGCCCTTTTAAATCAATCGATTGCTGATGAAATTGTATTAATTGATATGAATGAAGATAAGGCAAAAGGAGAGGCCATGGATTTGAATCATGCCTTGCTCTATGCGGATTCTCCATCCCGAATAAAAAGCGGCAGCTATGCAGATTGTGCTGACGCAGATATTGTATGCATAACAGCTGGTGCCAGTCAAAACAAAGACTTAACACGTCTCGATTTTGTGGAGCAGAATACGAAAATCTTTCGTTCGATTGTCGATCAGGTAATGGCTTCTGGCTTTGATGGTATTTTTCTAATTGCTTCTAATCCGGTAGATATTATGACGTATGTAACGTGGAAATTTTCCGGGCTTCCAAAACATCGCGTCATTGGCTCGGGGACAATATTGGATACAGCAAGATACTGCTATAAGGTAGGCGAATACTTTAATGTAAGCCCACAAAGTGTAAATGGGTATATCGTTGGTGAGCATGGAGATTCTCAAGTTGCTGCGTGGAGTGCAACGACAATTGGCGGAAAATCGGTTCTGGATATGATCGATACGGATAACCACGATCACCAAAAAGACCTTGAAAAGATTTCAGTTGATGTACGTGATGCTGCGCAACATGTGCTGCAAACAAAAGGTGCGACGTATTATGGTATAGGGATGGGACTGGCAAAATTAACAAAATCGATTCTGCGAAATGAAAATGCAATCTTTCCAGTCTCTGCCTATATGAGTGGGGAGTACGGTCTAAACGACATGTATATAGGGGTTCCTTCAGTTATTAATCGCTCCGGCACAGAAAAAGTAATCGAACTAAAGTTAAGTGGGGATGAACAAGCCAAGCTTTTACATTCTGGTAAAGTATTGAAAGATATTATTAATACGGTTCATTTATAACGTCTGCGCTAGCTGTGCATAGTGGCTGTTAGTCAATTTGTTTTAGACAAAAATTAATATAGTAGGAGGAAACCCGATGGAAGCAAAAGCAAAGGTTTGGGTTTTAGATGGTGCGGGATTAACACATGATAAAGAATTTGAAGTATATGAGCAGCACAATATTGACTATAAACTGACAACAAAAGAGACGCTCCAAAAAGATTTACAGGAGTTTGGCAAATATGCGGACGCTGTTGTTGCCCAAGTTAGTATGCATGTGACGGAAGAACTCATTAATCAACTTGAAAACTGCAAGGCCATATTCACCTTTGGTATAGGCTTTAACCACGTGGATCTGCAAGCTGCTGAAAAGCGCGGTATTACGGTGAGCAATTTGCCGGACTATTGTGTTGAGGAAGTATGTGATCATACAACGGCACTATGCCTCACTTTACTCAGGAAACTGTTTGCTTATAATAAAAAAGTGAAGCAGGGAGGATGGGACCCGACCGACACAGCACCTATCCATCGGCTCAGTAATTCGGTGATCGGATTATTAGGCTTTGGAAAAATTGCCCGTGAAGTAGCAAAAAGATTAAAGCCATTTGGCGTGACTATTATCGCCCATGATCGCTATGCAGATGAAGCTGCTTTTAAAGAGAACGGTGTAAAGGCTGTTGAATTTAATGAGCTGCTGGAGCAGTCCCATTTACTCAGCTTGCACGTTCCTTTAACAGATGAAACAAAAAATCTGCTTAACTACGAAAAGATGAAAATGCTGCCTACAGGTGCGATGATCGTTAATACATGTCGAGGCGGTGTCATTGTCGAAGAAGATTTAGCACAATTGATTAAAGAGAAACATATTTCAGGTGCAGGGATTGATGTCTTACTCCAAGAGCCACCGAATGCAGATAATGAGCTGTTGAAGCTCGAAGAAGTCATTGTCACTCCGCATGCTGCTTATTTTTCAGCGGAAGCGGAAGAAGATTTGCAAGTAAGGACAGCCCAAAATGTCGTGCGCGCAATTGAAGGAAAGCAGCCGCATTATATCATCCCTGTTTCTTGAGGAACAAATAATTGCAGGTTAGTTTAACTAGCACCTAGTATGTGCACGGAATGAAAAATGCTTTTTTTAGAGTAGAGCTCCTTTCCAGTGCACAAAGGTGATTTTCATCATAATTTATGAAATGAAATGATTTACATCATTAGAAGGAGATTGCAAAATGATTAATTCAAAAGCTGAACAGCTGCAGGTCCCCGAAATTCGCCAGTTTGCCAATCAAATAGAGAATGTTCCGGATGCTGTTAATTTTACAATCGGCCAACCTGATTTTCACACGCCGGACTCGATTAAAATAGCCGGTGTACAAGCCATTTTGAATAACGAAACCGGCTATTCACACAATGCCGGCTTGTTGGAATTACGTCAGGCGGTCGCTTCCTTTTTTCAGGATAAATATCACTTTTCCTATGATCCGCAAACAGAAATTATTATAACGAACGGGGCAAGTGAAGGAATTGATTCTATCTTTCGCACGATCCTGAATGAAGGCGATGAAGTGATTCTGCCAGCGCCTATTTATTCGGCATATGAGCCGCTGATTCACTTATGCGGTGCAAAGGTCGTTTATCTCAATACTGCGGATACGGAGTTTTTGCCATCCCCTGACCGTCTGGAATCTTTGATCACTTCCAAAACGAAGGCTGTTCTGTTTAACTACCCTTCTAATCCAACAGGCACCATATTACATAAAGCGTTGCTGGATGAACTCGTCGCCGTTATGGAAAGGCATCAATTATTCGTCATTTCTGATGAAATATACAGTGAGAATACATATAGCGGTGAGCATTGTTCATTTGCATCGTATCCAAGTTTAAAGGATCAATTATTTCTTATTCACGGACTGTCAAAATCTCACTCCATGACAGGCTGGAGAATTGGTTTTGCGATGGGGCCGGCACATACCATGGAGCATGTCCTTAAAGTACACTTGTACAATTCTATTTGTGCATCACTACCAAGTCAAATGGCAGCCATTGAGGCGTTGACGAATTGCCGCGATGCACCTGTTGAGATGAACAAGTCGTATAAAAAACGTTTAGCATATGCACAACAGCGACTAACAGACATGGGGTTAGATGTTGTAGAGCCAAGTGGTGCACTTTACATCTTCCCATCTGTAAAAAAATTCAACATACCTTCATTTGACTTTGCAACAAAGCTTTTACATGAAAAAAGTGTAGCTGTTGTTCCGGGCAGCGGTTTTACTGAGTACGGTGAAGGGTTTATCCGTATATCCTATGCTTGCTCCATGGATGTTTTAAAAGAAGGCATGGATCGTCTTGAAGCATTTGTGGAGGATCTAAAGTAATAGCACATATAGTAAATGAAGAGAAACAGGGTGTATCTTAGACAATTATTTTTCTATGTCTTAAGATACACCCTGTTCATGTTTTGTCTCACGATTATTTTATTTACACAGCAATTTGCTGGCTTCGACACCATACTTCAAATTGTATAAAAATTTTGTAATATTATATACAAAAAATTGTAACAATATGTTACTATATATATCCTAAGTTTTACAGTGAAATCATTTAAAAACACCCCTTCATCCCTTGGTACATCTAAGGGAAAGGGGTGTCTTATTTTGTCCTATTTTCATAGTGAAATTTATCCTTTTTTCGTCTGTGCTAAAATTTTTTTAATTTCTCCTAAACGCCGGTATCTGGCAGAAAAATCAATTTGAAATTGCTCACCAATTTTTTCTAAAATATCATCGTAATAATCGAATAAGTAGTAATTCTGACTGAGTTCCGTACATTCTGCTTTTCGTAGACTATTCAATAATTGTGGCACTGAATACTTTCCTTCCATCTCCAGTTCCAATATGCGGGCAATGGTAAGAGACACAAAACAGGTTAAAAAGTGCGCTTCAATATGTTCTTTTCTGGATACATAGACTGGGCGTGCTTCTAAATTGCTCTTGGTAACACGAAACGTCTCCTCAATGCGCCACAACCCCCTATACATGTCAATGATGGCATCGTCCGTTTCCTTATATTCACTGGTAATCAATACATAATATCCATCCAGTGCTTCCTGTTCCTTAATTTTCTTTTCATCCAACTGTAACTGCTTCTTCGGGGTCAGGATTTCACCTGTCTTCTTATCGAAGGTTATATTTTTAATATAACTGCTGGCTCCCATTGACGTGGCTCGTTTATAAGCCCCTGGCTTTTCAATCAAGGACCGTGCCTTTTGAAGAACTTTCTCTCGTTCATATTTAGCTTTTTTTGCGTATTTTTCACTCCAAAACACGACTTGCTTTTCATGCACTTGTTTCGTTGCTTTTTTCCCGTTTTTTGTTGTCACTTGAATATCTCTTGGATAGAGCCGTGACTTCCGTTTGTATTCTTTTCCGAGCCATTCGTATCCATTCTCATTGATTACGTAAGCTTTGAGTTCTTTATTTGCCCCGCGCACAGACATACTAAATACATAGCCATCTTTTGCTGATAACGTATACCAAATGTTATCCCTGGTAGTCATGCCTTTGTCTGCCACGACAACTGCACGCTTGATTCCATAATCCAATTTCATTTTTTTGAGGTTTGGACGATAGGTCATACAGTCATTTGTGTTGCCAGGGAATAGTTGATACGTGATCGGTATGCCTTGATTATCCATAAACAATCCCATTTGTACAATCGGGTTGGGACGATGTTCTTTGGAAACTCCTTTACGTCGATAGTCCTCCTCATCCACTGTGTCCGTTTCAAAATAATAATTAGTGACATCATAGAATACACGGGAGGTATCCCGCCCATACTTTTCTGTTATCTGATCATGCAGCCACTTTAACACGTCATCCTTTTTTTTGTTAAAAAATGTCAGTGCCCGGTAAACATCCTGAAGATTGAAGTTATTTCTTTCAAAAAATAAATATCGATTTTCAAAGGATTGGTATTTGGAACCCGGACACAACAGACGTGTAAAAATTAATAATTTAAAAATAATGTTGGTATCAAAAGCGAAGTTGCGGCGATGAGAGCGATTTTTCCAAAAGGTATGTAAACGGAGATGATGATAAATATGGCTGAATATGACATGACCGAAATTTTTTCGATATGCCTTTTCTTTCTCCAATTTTTCATTAATGGACAATTCCAAGCGTATGGGTTCTTTCTGTTCCTTTTTTGCTTTTTTTAATTCCTCTACACGCTGCTGGAAGTGAGCAATCGGATCATCGTACTGTTTTTCCGCCTCATCCAGGTAGCCCAGGCTTTCAATGGTAACCTGCCTGGCATATTTCTTTACTTTATCGTAATAAGAATCAACGATGCTTAAATGAATCCGTCCATTCTTCGTTTTCGTCTTTTTTAAATACATCTCATCACCCGCTTATATTTCTGATTATACCATATTTCGCTATAATACGCTATTAAAGTATTACAATAAATAAATAAAAAAATAACTGCTCCAGCGTGATAGAGCAATCATTAGGGTCTTTATATATAAATGGGAACTGTAAAACTACGGTGGCTTCGACACCATACTTCAAATTGTATAAAAATTTTGTAATATTATATACAAAAAATTGTAACAATATGTTACTATATATATTAAGATTACACTTATGTCATTATACTCTTAGATTGGGGGATTCACAATGAAGAAGATGTTTTACATCGTAGCCATAGTAACTTTAATTTTCACCCAATATAGTCAAGCGATAGTTATGGTTGCCGATAGTAAGAATACGGACGAGAGCATCGTTATATCACTTGAAGAAGAAGCTACGACGGAAAATTCGACATTCAACGTATCTGTAAATGAAGAAATTGATCAACTAAATGTGGTATATCCCGAAGGTTCGCTTATGAACGTTGATTTTAAAGAAAACACTCAACTAAAAATGGATAATAATAAAGAAAAGAACATTTTACATATTACTTTTTTAGAGGAATCGAAAGAAATTACGTTTGCTCTTACGGATTTACAAGAAGGTGAAAACCGGATTCAATTTGAGGGATTAAAAGAAAAGCAATCTATCGCTAATAAGGATTTTACGTTTCAATTATCCTCAAGTGACAAACAGAACGAGGATGATACTCTGAAAGAAAAAAAACAATTATCCAGCGATAGAAAGACAGTAGATAATACGGACAAGGAAAATACCGACAAGAAAGATACAGAGAAAAGTCAGGACGAACCACAGAAATCTTCTGATAGTAACAATTCGCAGCAGGGTAACTTTGGTGTACAGTCGATGATTACGCCCTTTTCAGGAAACTTGAATGTGGATATTGACATATCACCGCAAAATGCAAACGTGCTTTCTGGGAATGACGCAGCGTATAAACTCGTCTTTAAATCTACAGGGTCAATTGCTGAATACACGAACGCGACTATTCATGTTGATTTACCAACGTCAGAAAACGTTCTATTTAATCAGGCGCTCACAGAGTTGGAAATCGCTGGTATTCAACCAATTTATGATTCTGAAAATAGTAGATTAGTATATCAATTCGATACATTAAAAACAGGTCAAACGTACGAAAATATCGTTAAATTACAAACAAAAAATGGTTATATCCCTAATGGCACCCAGCTTACAGCAACTGCTTTTTTTGAAGCGGATGAGCAAGCACAAGTTAATGATGAAGCGTCGGTTGTCGTGGATGCATCGAATCCTGTAAGTATTACGAAGCAATTTTCAGGTGTTCAGGATAATGACCGAAACTTTCCTACACCAAATTCTCAAACAGTATGGGAAATCAATGTCGATATTCCTAAAAGCAATATTGGACAACTCTACCTTGAAGAAAATTCGCAAATAACCGTAGTAGATACATTACCGGAGGGACTAACTTATCAGTCGACAACGAATGGCCCTGAACCCGAGCAAAATGGAAATCAGTTAAGTTGGACTTTTGATGCACCTGCGCTTGCAGATCAGCAAGCGGCAGAAGATACATTATTTAATGCAAGTATAGAGGTAGTTTTAACCGCTGGAAATAATACATTAGACCAGACACTTGAAAATAATGCGGAAGTAGAAGCGTTATTTATTGGAAATAATCAGACCACTGCTAATACGAGTCATAGTATAAAAATTGTAGATTCTGATTCTGCATCAGGAGATATTGAAGGGACTTGGTATGTTCCGATTCATGTTGGTCCGAAAGATGACGAGGGGAATGTAGCCCCGGCCTCTAATAAAAATTCTAATCCAACTGTATATGATGATGCACTTTTAGCCTTCTCACATGGCATTGCTCCTTTGCCTGAAAGTCAGTATGGCGATTTTCAGAAGTATATAACGAAGTATAATATTGATTCAAATTTAATTTTTGAAAAGTTGAAAACGCCTGGGGGATTTATTTATAGACCGAATAGCAACTATCCAAGTGGGATCCCATTAAAAAACAATCCTGTATTTAACATTGAGGCGGAAGTAAATGGCGTAAAACAGCTCCTTATTGAAGATGCAGAAATGGGGAAAGTTTATAATCGCGCTGATTTAGGAATTGATGAAACAGCAACCGTAAGTGCAATTTATTACGATTTTACGTATGCCCCGAGCGGTATGTTAAATGTTGGTAGACCGAACTACTATTTTGGGGTTGAACCCGGATATACAGGGTCGGTAACGAACGATTGGGATGTACACGGAGTGGATGCAGACGGAAACTCATTCAGCAATGAATATAATACAGACCCTCTTGCAGGGCCGAGATCTGCTCAAGTTGCACCCAAACCAACCGATCAGCCTCCTATAGCTACAGTAGGGGTGGAATTAATTGACCATCAAAGTTCTTATGTTGGTGCTGGCGAAAACCGCATGCGTATTGACTTAAACACAGAAAGCAGCTCTACTTTAGCAATGAATGAACCACTGGAAACAGTTGTCTTGCTACCGTCAGGCATTCATATATCCGGAAATCCAGATATAGCTTATATGGATGCTGACGGTAAATCATCAACAGGCGGTGACTATGTAGTAATTAGTGACAACTATAATAATAGCGGAAGACAACTTGTAAAGTTTAGTTGGAATGATCCTTTGCTTCGGCCGAGCCGTTCGCTATCTGCAGAGATTAATGTTCAAATAGAAAAAAGTGCGCCAACTACATTACCGTTTGATGTGTATGGGTTTTCCAGAGATGAGGAGTTAACCGTACCAACAGTGGAAAACCCTGGATTAACGGATACAGTTTTACAAACGGATACAGAGGATTTAAACCAAAATAGCATTTCAGATCAGCCCCGCTTAAAATCAGGAAATGTCTATTACATTACTGGTCAATATAATATTCAAACCGAAAAATTGATAAAAGGACAGCTGGACGATAGTTATACCCATTTCGGAAGTACCGTTCCAGGAGGTTCCATTGACTACCGTTTAACATTAACTAATACAACAGGGAAAGATATTTCAAGCATGACATTGATAGATGTGATGCCGTCCGTAAATGATCTTGGCATTACCGATAACATTGATCGTGGCAGCCAATTTACTCCTGAATTATCTGGAGCGATTCAGCTTCCATCATCATGGCAAGAGAAAGTGAATGTTTACTATAGTACAGTGAAAACACCAGAACGTGATGATTTAATTAAAAATACGGATTATCCGGAATCTACGGAGAAACTTTCCAATCCTCCGTCTGCAGAAAATCCAAACTGGACATTAGAGGAAAATGTAATAGATTGGTCAAAAATTCATTCATTTAAAATGGAATTAAAAGATGGCGTTGAGTGGATTGATGGAGAAGGTATTACAATTAACTTCTCAATGCTTGCACCAGAAGCAAATGAAGTGAATCAAGACATACTAGATAAAACAGTAAACCCATCAGAGCGAGCAGCATGGAATTCATTTGCCATTGCTACGGACCAAGGTCAGCCAGTAGAGCCTGCACGCGTTGGTGTGTACATGAATTTAGATAATTCCGTACAGTTGACAAAAACAGGCGAAGGTGGAGAAACGCTTGCTGATGCTGAGTTTACTTTGCGTAATGAAGCAGGTCAAGAACTAGAAACAGGTTTAATTACGGACGGAAATGGTATTCTTATCGTCGAAGATTTATTGCCGGGGAGTTATGAGTTTATTGAAACGACAGCTCCAGCAGGATATCAGCTGGACGAAACACCTATTTCGTTTACAATTGACAATGCCCAACAAGTACAAGTTGAAGTGAGTAAGGAAAATGAATATGCTCCTGGTTCCGTTGAGCTTACAAAACTTGGAGAAGATGGGAGGACGTTAGAAGGGGTTGTATTTGAGTTACAGGATGATGCAGGCACAACCTTGCAAGAAAATTTAGCAACCGATGAAACAGGTACGCTCGTAGTTGATGACTTGAAGCCGGGCAATTACCAATTTGTCGAAACAGCAACCATTCCAGGATATGATCTGGATGCGACACCCATCCCATTTGAAATTGCGATTGGACAAACGGAAGCAGCCGAGGTTAGCTTTGAAAACCCACTAAGTACCGGATCAGTGGAACTGACAAAAGTCGGTGAAGAAGGAAATACCCTAGCAGGAGCGGAATTCACCTTAGAGAATGGAGCTGGGGAAAAATTACTAACGGGGCTCACGACCAATGAAGCAGGCATACTTGTTGTCGAAGACCTGAAGCCAGGCAATTACGCATTCATCGAAACGAAAGCACCATTCGGCTATCAGTTGGATGACACGCCGATTACATTTGAAATCGTGTTTAATCAACAGACAGCAGCTGAAGTCCAAGCAGAGAATCAGTATCTTCCAAGCACGTTCGAGCTAACGAAAGAAGGGGAAGACGGTCAGCTGTTGGAAGGTGTCACATTTGCATTACAGGATGCCAACGGCAGTCCATTGCGAGAAGGCCTTCTGACGAATGAAGCAGGAAAACTAACGATTGATGACTTGACGCCAGGCTCTTATCAATTGGTGGAGACAGCCACCGTGCCGGG
>NZ_JBPYCR010000047.1:0-23587 GCF_051846915.1 Virgibacillus sp. W0181 | reverse complement strand
CGTGTCTCAGTCCCAGTGTGGCCGATCACCCTCTCAGGTCGGCTACGCATCGTTGCCTTGGTAGGCTGTTATCCTACCAACTAGCTAATGCGCCGCAGGCCCATCTGCAAGTGACAGCTAATGCCGCCTTTTACCGAGCAATCAGGAGATTACTCGGATCATCCGGTATTAGCTCGCGTTTCCGCGAGTTATCCCGGTCTTGCAGGCAGGTTGCCTACGTGTTACTCACCCATCCGCCGCTCGTTCCACAGGCTTCCTCCCGAAGGATTCCGCCTGCTTCCCGCGCTCGACTTGCATGTATTAGGCACGCCGCCAGCGTTCGTCCTGAGCCAAGATCAAACTCTCCATAAAAGTTTGTGCGATGATTAACACCGGTTAATCACCTTTATATCTTAGCTTGTTTCATTTATAGTCAGCTTCCTTAATAGAAAGATCTGACTTGTAGAGGAAAAACACGGAGGTGTTTTTCACTCTGACATACGAGTTGTTTTGTTCAGTTTTCAAGGAACAATTTGTACTTAATTATCATCATCAACAATTTTGAGACGAGTTATAATTTAACACGCTCATATAAAAATGTCAACTTTCTCTTTGAGAAAAGAGGATCTGTATTTGGTACCTCATAAATGACAACAGAAAATAATATAGCATAAAAAAATAATAATAGCAACACCATTTTTCAAAAACATCTTTATTGAAAATGGAATGCTACTATAGTTCAGTGGCTCATCGTTACATCTAAACCTCAACACTAATTGTATTGAGGATACTTCAAGGCTTATATATTATTTTGCCTTTTCCTTCTATACTTATTGTTGTAATCGCTGTAAATTATCCACCATCCAAATTACTAGTCAGATTGTATTATCCCGTCTATAAGTATATATCCAAAACAAGAAAGGAGATAAAACCCTACAAGTTAAAGATAGCACGGTCCCTAATCACCGAAGTGGATTTCCACCGAATGGGACCCTCGCCATTTGAGTCGGAGCTAATGTTTCCTTCATTTTGTTCACTGTAAAAGGATTTCGCTGGAACAAGGAAACGCAATTTTTAGGATACTACCCCAATGTTACATCGCGCGCAAAAATCGAATCGCCACTTTCTAGAGCGACGATACGCACGAATCTCTTTATCGTAGCAAAATTAGCCGGAATTTATTCAGAAACTTCTATACACTCAACTATAATTTGTTTGCATTCATCATATATTTAAAACATTCATTCGGTTCCGCTACTCTACGAAAGAGTTGAAAAAGTGTTTGGTAGCGATCTTTCATTGCCTCTTTTACCAGATGGTCGATTCTCGGATCTTCTAAATCATGCAATATTTCATCAAGTTCTCGTTTAATTAAGTATTCTATTTCTCGATGCTCCATATGATTAATTAATAACCCTAACATGTCTTCACCCCTGATTTTCTGTTTTCATTCAATAAAGGCATTACACTTATCATCATCTTGTAATAATATATTTATACGAAAAAATATTTCCAACCTCTAGGATTGCATGATAAAAAAAATGCCTAACGAATTGTGTTCATATTTGATTATTTAATTTCGCTTCAAAGCTTCTATACCCTATTTCAACAAATTTTTATCATTTTTGCGGAAGGTTTTTGAATAATCGTCGCACAACATTCTGTCAATGTTTCGTCTCGAACAAAAATTTTCAAAATTTACAGCTGTTTTATCCGTTCATTAGCAATGTATAAAAAAGTCCAGCGTGCTGCTAACAGCATCCGCCGCAACTACCTACTCCTACCTTCTAGGGATTAATTCTCTAAATTGGAACAGCTTGTTCATAAATTTACGATAAAACTCATACACATGAATAAATCACTCTAATCATTACACGGAAGAGTAATAAGTAATTAACGTTGAAGGTCGAATCATTCAGAAGGTATTAGAGTCTATTTCATGCAAATGAATCCGAAAATTTACTATAGACTCTGAAGGGAGGAATGACATGCAACACTTTTATGTTTTTAAATTTCCAAAATGGAAACGATGGTCTATTGTCGCTTTGTTCGCACTATTTGCTGCGCTATTTATTTGGTTTGAGCGAGACGGGACTTTTTCTGTTTTTTCAACAGACGAGCCTGCGGTACTTTCAAAGGGAAACGCCGATGAAGAAAATATTGGGCTTACCTTTAATATTAGCTGGGGTGAAGAAAGGGCATTTGACATTTTAAAACAATTGGACAAGCACGATGTGCAAGCTACTTTTTTCATTAGTGGGGAATGGGCTGAGCGCCACCCAGATATAGTCGAAAAAATAGTGGAAAACAAGCATGAATTAGGCATGCTTGGATATCGGTACAAAAGTTATTTAGATCAGGATATTAACGAAGTGCGAAAAGATTTATTGCATGCAGTAGAAATTTTTGACAAGCTTGGCTATAAAGATATAAAGCTGTTACGGACCCCCAGCGGGCATTTTAACAAGGAAATTATTGAACTCGCCGAGCAACTGGACTTTAAAGTCATTCATTGGAACATTAACTCAAACGATTGGAAAAACCCCGGATCGACAACTATTATTAATAACGTTATGGAGGAAGCTTCCAATGGGGATATTATTTTAATGCATGCTTCTGACTCGGCCAAACAAACTGCAAAAGCGTTGGATACCATTTTACCGGGATTAAAAACAAAAGGACTCACTTTTATAACGATTACAGAACTAATGAATCAAGCTCATGCTGAATCAGAACTCGTGGAGTAAAACATGGATATTTTCACACGATTATTGCCTCGTTTAATGTAGATCAAAGAAGTGTTCATCCAATTTTAAAACAGCCTCGGGAGATGGCATTATTATCCATCAACCGAGGCTATTTCACGTTTGTCTATCTTTTATTATTGTTTCCTGTTGATTGCTTCCCGGTTTTTTCCTGTGTTTTTTCATTCTGTTCAAGTGTTGGATTTTTTTTAGCAAGTCGATGCAGCGCCATTAACTGGTATGTGTTACAGGCCAGCAATGGGGTAATCATGAGCCACGCATAGTCTGTCCCAGCTGTGTTCAGGCCGGGGACCCACTCAACTGATGTCATTACAACCATTAAGAATAATGCCGGTACAAACGCGCGTTGATTCGTTTCTTTTGCTTTAAAGCGAGCAACGAGCAAGCCATAGCCAAGAATACTTAAGGACATTAAAATAAACCACCATATAGAAACTTCCCCATCTGTAGCTTTATAAGGAAAGTACACTAAATCAAAAACGACGAAGGCAATTATCAATATCTGAACGGGTGTCCAAAAAGAACGGAATAAACTTAAACCAAACCGATGAATGAATAAATACGCAAAAAACCCCGTTTGGCTGACAACACTAAAAACAAGCCCCAAACCGATAAAAAAGATAATAACTCCTAATAATTCTTTGAAATCAAACGGGCTTAATACATTTGTAAAATCACTCGTTTTAACAAAAAAGCTTGTAATTAGACCGACCAACCCGCCAATAATCAATGTATTTGTAAACATTTGTACTACGTCACGACTTTTCAATTTCCATTGCCTCCTGCTGCCTAACCATAATAAAGAGGAGTAAGCGATCATGATGGTATGCATGAAACCAGCCTGTGCGCTTTCTTGAAAATGAATTAAACGATCGAATGTTAAACGAACCAATTCATTTCCCTCTATCCAGTTGCTATTTTAACATGAACGGGTGCTTTTTTCCTTTCAAACGTGCATATAATTTTCTGGCTTGACTCATATTAACTATAAGGAGGAGGAAAGCCTTATGCTACGGAAATCAATGTTGCTATTTATTATCTGTTCATCATTAATTTTTATTTCTTCCTGCAATGAGGATAATTCCTCTGGTAAAGAAGCAGATTATGAAGCGACAAAAAAGATGGTCGTCGATATATTACAAACGGAGGATGGGAAAAAGGCCCTTATTGAAATCCTTTCCGATGAAAAGTTAAAAAAACAACTCGTCATTGAATCTGATCTTGTCCAGGATTCCATCAATAATGTCCTTGTATCCGACAAAGGAGCGGATATGTGGAAAAATTTATTTAAAGACCCTTCCTTTGTAAAGGATTATGCAAAATCAATGGAAGATGAACAAAAAAAGCTAATGAAAAGTTTAATGAACGACGCCGAATACCAGAAGCAAATGATCGAAATACTGAAAAACCCGGAAATCTCTGATCAAATTCTAGGCTTAATTAAAAGCCAACAATTCCGTGCGCATTTGGAAGAAACGATTCAACAAACATTGGAAACGCCGTTATTTCAAGAGAAAATCAAAGAGATTTTATTAAAAGCTGCGGAGAAACAAGGACAGGAAAAGGAAAAAGGAGGTTCCGGAGAACAAGGCGGCGGTGGAGAAAGTGGAGGTGAGGAAAGCGGATAACAATTCAACCCACCCACCATACTCGCCCGGCCGCTTCAACAGAAAAATTGAAAGAGGTGGCATTCAGCAATGCCACCTCTTTTACTCTTCTATTTTTGCAATAACTTTTGCAGCTATCTTATGATATTCTTTTCCGTTCGGATGATCCTCCTGGTATATGGCAGGTGCAAAAATATCCTCTTCTTCATACGGTTGTTGCAAGGATAGACGGCCGAGCACTTTTGAATCAAGGACTTCAGCAAGCTTATCGCCGCCACCTTTACCGAAGACGTATTCTTTCTCCCCAGTCTTTTCACTTTCAAAGTAGGACATGTTTTCAACAATGCCTAAGATGTTATGATCTGTTTTTAATGCCATCTGTCCTGCACGCGCTGCTACAAATGCAGCTGTCGGATGTGGTGTTGTGACGATTATTTCATTGCATGTCGGTAATAAATCATGTACATCCATGGCAATATCGCCTGTTCCCGGTGGCAAGTCCAATAAAAGGTAATCGAGATCCCCCCACTCCACTTCTTTAAAAAAGTTAGAGAGCATTTTCCCTAGCATTGGTCCACGCCAAATAATGGGCGAATTATCTTCCACGAAAAAGCCCATTGAAATCAATTTCACACCGAAACGCTCCACCGGTATGATTGTTTCACCTCTTACTTGTGGGCGCTCTTCCACACCCATCATATCCGGCACACTAAAGCCATAAATATCCGCATCAATAATCCCGACTTTCTTGCCGAGTCGACGTAAAGCGAGTGCTAGGTTAACTGTAACAGTCGACTTTCCTACGCCACCTTTTCCACTTGCGATCGCAATAAAATTAGGTTGTGTCTTTGTTCCACCTAGAACGGAGTCATCTTCCTCCGACGCTGGTTGGAACTTTTTAATTACTTCCTCCGGTAACTCTTCAAAACGCAGACCTACTGTACTCGCGCCATTTCTTTTTAAAACACCGACAAGCTCTTGTTGCAATTCCATCTGCTCCGCTGTGTTCGGTTTACCAATGGCCAGTTTGACACTTACATGTTTCTTTTCTTCTCTAATGTTTATTTCTACAATTCCACCAGTTTCTTCAAAAGTTCTATGTAAAAATGGATCCTTAACAGGATTCAAAAGGTTTGTAACTTCTTCCTTCGTCAACAAAATGAGCCACCGTCCTTTTTAGCTTTATACATCAACGCTAGTATAACATACTTCGAAAAAAATCTAAGTGATTTGAATCAACCGTGCTGCAGTTTTTTCTTTATGGGTGGCTCGTACCTTACTTATTTTCTTCCGGCTCCTCTGTACTATACCGCAGTATTCCGTTATATATACTACCTGCCATTTGTTCCTGGTATTCTTCCTGTTTCAGAAGCTCTCTTTCTCCTTCATTCGATAAAAAACCGAGTTCGACCAGTGCTCCGGGAACTTCAGCGTGCTTTAACAAATACATGCCATTAATCGGTAAAGCGGAACGCGTCGTATTCTCCAGATTACGGGTAATTTCCGCTTGTATCATTTTGGCCAAGTGTGCACTTTTATCATATTTAGAGTAATAAAAAGTTTGCGCACCGTACCAGCGAGTCGATGAGAGCGCATTTAAATGAATGGAAATAAAAAAGTCGGCTCGTTTATCATGAATGAATTTCAGCCGATTCCGAATATCCTCTGACTTCCTCCGCGCCAACCCTTTTGTATCTTGACTGGCAAGATCCTCATCCTGCTCACGTGTTAAATAGACAAGAGCACCAGCTTGCTGCAAATAGTCCTTCGTTTTTTTTGCAACGGAAAGTGCAATATCCTTTTCCTGTGTCTCGTCTTTTCCAACCGCCCCACCATCTGGACCGCCATGCCCGGGATCAATGACAATTGTCTTTCCTGCCAAAGGCAATGTCCACGCATTCCATGTCGTATCTATTTTATTTATCGGAAATTGAATTAAAAACGCTAACAACAAACAACCGATAATCCAAAGCAATAATTTCCCTTTATGCATCAAACCCCTCGCCCCTTATGATCTTGTTTTCTCTAGTTTATGGGACAAGGAGAAGGTTTATGACTCATAATAATGCATAAAAAAAAGAGAAACACTTTGCTCATGTTTCTCTTTTTGTACTCATTTATTATTTTTACTTAGCAAGTACTTCTTTTATACTTTGGTCAAGAATTTCCAGACCTTTTCTTAGTCCTTCTTCGTCGATAATGAGCGGTGCAAGAAATTTGACCACTTCATCGCTTGCGCCGGACGTCTCGATGATCAGTCCATTTGCAAACGCTTGGGCTGCAATTTCACCGGCTAATTCCGGTTTTCCTGTCGCTATTCCTTGCATAAATCCGCGTCCACGCTTTGTACCTTCCAATCCTGGGTGCTTTTCGATGATGTTATCAATGGAAGAGCTTAATATTTCCGCTTTACGCTTGATCTCTTTACTGAAAGCATCATCTTTCCAATAATTCAATGCTTCTGTTGCACCTAAGAAGGCAAGATTATTACCCCGGAACGTACCATTATGCTCACCCGGTGAAAATTGGTCGTATTCCGGTTTGATTAACGTAATCGCCATTGGTAGCCCGAAACCACCAATTGATTTTGAAAGACAAATGACATCGGGATCAATGCCAGCAGGTTCAAAACTAAAGAACGTTCCAGTTCGACCACAACCAGCTTGAATATCATCAATAATTAGAAGTATATCCCAACGCTTGCATAGCTGGTCAACTTGCTTGATCCAATCCATGCTTGCCGCATTAATTCCACCTTCACCTTGAACTGTTTCCAGTATAATTGCAGCCGGCAGGTCAACACCACTGCTTTGGCCTTTAATATAGGCTTCCAAGTATGCGATAGAATCTTGCCCTTCCACATAGTTGTCAAAAGGCATAAATACGCTATTAGCGAGTGGTACGCCAGCCCCTTCACGTTTAGAACTATTTCCTGTAATAGCTAACGAGCCGAGCGTCATTCCGTGAAACCCATTTGTAAAACTAATAACCGTATTGCGGCCGGTTACTTTTCTTGCAATTTTTAACGCACTCTCAACCGCATTCGTTCCGGTTGGTCCTGGAAACATGACTTTATAATCCATGTTACGTGGTTTTAAAATAACTTCATTAAATTGCTCCAGAAATTCCTTTCTTGGAGGTGTACCCATATCAAGACTGTGGATGATGCCATCCTGTCGTATATATTCAATGACCTTTTCCTGCATGGCATCGTTATTATGTCCATAATTCAACGCGCCTGCACCACCAAAAAAGTCAATATACTCTTTTCCATCTATATCCCAGAGCTTATACCCTTTGGATTGTTTAAAAACGGCTGGCCATCCACGACTATAGCTTCTAACTACAGATTCAAGCTCTTCAAATGTCTGCATCTGTTGTGTGCCTAATGTTGTGGTTGTCAATGAACCTCACCCTTTAGTATCATAATTATATATTATCAATTGGTCCAATTTTGAATTTCAATTCATCTTCGTGGTCTTCTTCCTGACCTTCTTCTGGAAAATGTTCCGATGAAAAATAATCCGTAATTAGACATTTTGTATCCATTTTTTGAGCTAATCCTTGAAAAAGACGTTTTGAAGGAACGTTTGACGGAGCGACAGTTGCTTCTACATAACGGATATTATTTTCTTGTCCGCGCTTTAGCAATTTAAACAACATTCTTGTCGCAAGTCCCTGTCCTCGAGCAGATTCATCTACTGCAACCTGCCAAATAAACAGTGTATCTGGAGTATCTGGGTGTATAAACCCTGAAACAAATCCTACTGTATTGCCGTTCTTGTCCTCTACAACAATTGACGTTTCAGAAAATATTTCACACCACATCACGTAGCTGTATGACGAATTAAGATCAAGTACTCCTGTTTCCTTAATCAGTTCCCATACTCCAGCTCCATCTTCCTTATCCGGTTTTCTAAAAAACAATTGCATTTTCTTCGTCTCTGTTCTTTCTTTAATTCCAGTTGAAATAACTGTTCGCCTCCCAATGAATTTTGTGTTCAATTTTTATCTACAACATATAGCTTAACGAGATTACGAAATTCAGTCAAAGCGTATAAAATAGTATATACGAGGATTTACTTTAATGAGCGACGATCTCATTTGTTTAATTAACTGCGACTACAAATAGCTATTATATGATCGGATATAGACCAATTTTTAAGCTTTTCAGTATTTTGTAACTTTTCCGCAGTTCGCAAACCGGCTCAACACCAAGCCTTTTGCTAACATTGATCCTTAATATTAGTTTTTTAGCAAAAAACAAAATTGTACGCTGCTATTTTATAGCACTTTGCTGATTCCATGAAACGATTTAGCTTCTCTCATTATAGAACTATTCCTTTTTCTTATTTTTCCTAAACGCCTTTTTTATTTATTCTGCCTCCCTTTTATGTTTAAGATAGAAATTCAATCGTACAATTGATTACATACAGCAATTGAAGAAGTTATAATAACGAACCTGTCCTTGGAAGGGAAAAGAGAGTATACAGAAGTTCATGATTCCTATTAAGAGGTTGTTAAAGGGTAAACGAAAAACGCAGAAGAAAACACCTGCTTCGATATTTCAGAGGCAGGTGTTTAGTGTAAATGAAGCGAAAGTGCCCCGAGCATGCCAGCAGTATTACCTAACGATGCATTAACGATTTCGATCGGATGAAAATTCTCCAATATATTTGTTTTTACTTGTGATGCAATTAGATGGATAAGTGCTTCTTGCTCCATAATGCCCCCGCCGATAATAATCGCTGCAGGATTAAATATATGTACGATTGAAATGAGCCCGATTGCTATTTCTGTAACCCAGCGTTCAATTAGTTGTTGAATTTGTTTATTTCCTTCGTAGTATTTCGCCATAATTTTTTTTCCGTTTACTAGGTCGGGATTCATTCTGCTTGCTTGCTCTACAAGTGCAGTTGTTGAGGCGTATGTTTCATAGCACCCTTGTAACCCACATTTGCACAGCTTTCCAAAAGGATGCGTGATCATATGCCCAAATTCTGCAGCAAATCCGTCCTTTCCGTAATAGATATTTGAATCAACTACAATCGAGCCACCAATCCCTGTACCATAAGTTAAATAAATAAAATCAGCTATTTGCTTGCCCTTCCCAAAATGTTTTTCTCCAAGGACTGCCGCGTTAACATCATTTTCAACTTTAACGGGGACGTGAAAATAATCTTCCAACTTCTTTTTCACCTGCAGACCTGAAGATCCTGGGATGTTTGGTGACTCCTGAGCGACGCATCCATTTTTGCGATCGATCAGGCCGGGCATGCTTATTCCAATTGCATCTATCTGTCCGTATTGTTCTATTTTTTCAATTAATTGATCGAAAATAAACGTACCGCCTTTACCGCTTTCGGAAGCATATTCAATTTTGTGATCAAACTTTCCACATTCATCGGCAATCCCAAATTTAACGGACGTACCCCCAATATCTGCCACAGCTATTTTCAACGATTCACCCTCCCTTAAAACACAGTTGACCTTGTCTTTTAAATCATAATCTATATTCGACAAATACGTGAAATATCCTTTGTTAGTAACCCAACTAACACTTGAAAAAGCAGACAACTGCATCCATTTGTCGGATGGTGCCTGCTTTTTCATCAACATGTTCAATTTACGTGCCACAAAACGTCCGGTAAGGGGTATTGTTATCAGGGACCGTTTGATAGGGAACTTTGTCCGGCGTATGGTCATAAGGACTGGATAATACATCCATGAATTGTTTCATCACTCGGTAATCTCCTGCCTCAACAGCCGCTTCCAACGCTTCTTCTACACGGTGGTTCCGTGGTATTACAGCGGGGTTGCTATTTTTCATTACTTGCTTAATTTCATTTTCCGACACTTCCTGCCTGCTTTTTCTTTTCAACCAGCGGTCATGCCATTGTTTAAATTCTTGAGAATTGTGGAGTTTGCAATCTTCCCATTTATCGTGTGTTAGCGCGAGAAACGTATTTGTAAAATCTGCTTCATGTGTTTGCATTAAATCAAGCAAGTCTGTGACAATTTTTGCATCGTCGGATTCTTCATTTGTTAGCCCCAACTTGGAACGCATGCCAGCCAACCAGTAGAAATAAAACCGTTCATCGTAGGTTGCAATGAGATCCTGCGCGATTTTAACCGCCTGCTCCCCCTCATGATGCAGTAAAGGCAAAAGCGTTTCAGCGAATCGTGCCAAATTCCACCCGCCAATTGCCGGCTGATTCTCATATTTGTAACGTCCCATTTGATCAATCGAACTAAAAACAGTACTTGAATCATACGTACCCATAAACGCACAAGGCCCGTAATCAATTGTTTCCCCACTAATCGTCATATTATCAGTATTCATTACCCCATGTATAAAGCCTATCAGTTGCCACTTAGCGATAAGTGACGCCTGGTGCTCGATTACTTCCTTCAACAACTGCTTGTATGGGTTATCAGATTTTGCAGCTTCCGGATAATGCCGTTCGATAGCATAGTCAGCTAACGCTTGAAGTTCCTCTTTTGTGCCCCAAGCCGCAGCATATTGAAACGTGCCAACCCGTAAATGACTTGCAGCTGTGCGTGTCAATATCGCACTAGCCAACTCTTTTTCCCGAAGGATTGTTTCACCCGTTGTCACGACGGCCAAACTCCGTGTCGTTGGAATATGAAGCGCGTGCATCGCTTCGCTTATTATATACTCCCGCAGCATTGGTCCAAGCGCGGCACGCCCATCTCCACCACGGGAATAAGGTGTTCTTCCGGCACCTTTCAACTGAATATCCACCCGTTCACCTCGAGGTGTTATCTGCTCCCCCAGCAAAATGGCACGCCCATCACCTAACCGAGTGAAATTGCCAAATTGATGTCCTGCATACGTTTGTGCAAGCGATTCGGAATTTGGCGGTAGCTCATTTCCGGCCAACAAGGCTACCCCTTCTTCCTTTTGAAGCATCTCGTCATGAAAACCAAGTGTCGCTGCCAATTCCGCATTGAATACAATTAACTTCGGAGCTTGCACAGTTGTCGGTTTTAACTGTGTGAAAAATAGCTCGGGAAGCTGTGCATAGCTATTTTCAAGGTTCCAACCTATTTCTTGATCATTTATCATGAAATCACCTTTTTTATATAGGATATACATCATACCTTCGTACAATTCTTTTTCTTCAGAATTAATTTTACCTAGTAATAAAGAATAAGAAACACATAATTATCCATCATAATGAACGAACAGTCTCTCTTTCTTTTTATTTTAGATAACAGACCATCTATTTTCAATAAGAGAGCATTGGTTGTCTTTCAGGAAATAGGCACTTCCCTCATGACAACGCCACTTTTTACCATTGATATGACATTTGTCATTTAAAATTCATGACATATGCGCCTACCCTGCATGCCTCTTTTTCTTTATCATGAAGATAGAAATTAACTAGGAGGAAATTTTATGTCTAAAGAAAAGACAGTCACACTACATAAAAGTGTAAAACCTTACGCAAACGCAAACAATAGAAAAAGTACGGTGCAGCTTTTAAATACAATCCCGCCATTGCTTCTCGTTTGGACATTGGCATACCTTAGTTTATCCGTTTCCATTTGGCTTTCTATTGGACTGGCTATAGTTGCGTCGGGCCTCTTAGTAAGAACGTTTATTATTTTTCATGACTGTACACACGGTTCTTTCTATAATAGTAAAAAGAAAAATGATATTCTTGGTACGATTACTGGCGTTTTAACATCATTTCCATATAAGAAATGGAAAAGGGAGCATGCGATCCATCATGCATCAAGCTCTAACTTGGATAAAAGAGGAGTTGGCGACATTTGGGTGATGACAGTTGAGGAATATACCAATTCTTCCAAATGGCAACGTCTAGCATATCGCTTATACCGCAATCCACTCGTTATGTTTGGACTTGGACCATTCTTTTTAATACTTATTTCCAATCGATTTAACCGAAAAGACGCAAAGAAAAAAGAGCGTAATAACACGTATCTTTCTAATTTTCTCCTCGTTGCCTTATGTGGTGTAATCATTATCTTTTTAGGATGGAAAGCATTCTTGCTCGTTCACGGTATTTCATTGTATATGGCAGGAGCATTAGGGATATGGCTGTTTTATATACAGCATACATTTGAGGACTCCTATTTCGAGGAAGAGTCCGAATGGAATTATGTAAAAGCGGCCGTAGATGGAAGTTCTTATTACCAATTGCCGCGAATCCTACAATGGTTAACTGGTAATATCGGTTACCATCACGTTCATCATTTAGCACCAAGAGTACCAAATTATAATTTGGAAGAGGCACATGAAACAACACCTCCTCTTCAATATGCAACAACCATCACGATTAAAACGAGTTTGGATTCCGTTCGTTACCGCCTATACGATCCGGAAAGTAAATCATTTATTACATTCGGGGAATTAAAAAGGCGCACACGACTAGCCGCTTCCGAATCAAAGCAATCGGTCTTGAAGCCTACAACCCGCGCAAGTATACAAAGTAAATAGATACAGACAGCTTCAGCCATCTCTCAAAGGGATGGCTGTTTTAATGAAGAAAAAGTTGATATAATAGAAGTAAGAAAACCGCAAGCGCCCTGGTAAGCCCCGACAAGCTTAAGCAAGAAATCGTAGTGGCGGTTTTGCCACGAAGAGTTATTGCTTAAGACCTCGAGGGGCTGGGCGCTGGAGCTAGACAGATATGCGGAAAATTATATACATTCTTATCTTTGTAATCAGGGAAGGAGATGTAACGTGCATAGATGGTATAGTATTTTTCCAAAGAACCCTTGGCTCAGCATTTATACGTGGATTGCTTTTTGCTTATTGCCATTCTTTTTTATTTTTAAATCCTCCTCCCCACTCGAAATTTTAATCGGGATTTCTTTGTTATTCCTGTTTTTTCTTTCTTATCGATTTTCCTTCAAATCGAAAAGCGGTCTCGTCTATATGTGGCTTAGTTTCGAAATGATCATTAATATTGCCATGACATTATTATTCGGTTTTGTATATTTTGCATTGTTTACCGCCTTTTTCATTGGAAATATTAAAAGTACAACTGGCTTTTTTATTATGTATGGATTACATATCGCCACAACATTAGGCGCTGTTCTTGCAGGTTTTTTTATAGAAATTGACCTTCTATTACCTCAACTGCATTTTATATTGCTTTGTTTAATCGGTACGGTTTTATTACCTTTTCATTTATATAACCGAAATAAGCAGGAAAATCTGGAAGGGCAATTAGAAGTCGCTAATGAACGCATTTCTGAGTTAGTCATTTTTGAAGAAAGACAGCGAATTGCCCGCGATCTCCATGATACGCTTGGGCAAAAGTTATCACTAATCGGATTAAAAAGTGATCTCGTTGCCAAATTAATGACACAAGACCCCGAGCGGGCTGATAAAGAGTTGTCTGATATCCGCACAACGGCAAGTACCGCGTTGAACGAAGTACGTGAGCTCGTATCTAATATGCGTTCTAAAAAGCTGGAAAAAGAAGTCGTACGTGTGCAACAAATTTTAAAAGCCGCGGAAATGGAACTGACGATCCATGGAGAACCGAACTTCGATCCAATCTCGCCTCTTATTGAAAACATTCTATGTATGTGTATGAAAGAAGCTGTAACAAATGTTGTGAAACATAGTTATGGAAATGCTTGTCATATTTTCTTTAAACAAAGCACGAATGCATTTATCATTAAAGTAAAAGATGATGGGATCGGTATTCCCCAAGGTGGTGGCGGTCTGCCCGGAAATGGAATTGATGGAATTAAGGAAAGACTTGAATTTGTAAATGGTCATTTGGAGATTGATGCAAACATGGGAACATCCTTAACCATTACTGTCCCAGCAGTTATCAAACAAATAAACCGAGGTGAATAAACGAATGATCAGCATTGTTATAGCCGAGGATCAGGGAATGCTGCTTGGCGCACTTGGTTCTCTTTTAAGTATGGAAGATGATTTTGAAGTAGTTGGAATGGCTGAGAACGGAGAAGAAGCTATTTCCTTAGTAAGGGAACATTCACCGGATATTTGTATTATGGACATTGAAATGCCCTTAAAGAACGGGTTGGACGCTGCTGAAGAGTTGAAAGAAGATCCTTGCAAGGTAATTATATTAACTACATTTGCCCGTCCCGGTTATTTTGAGCGGGCCCGAAAAGCAGGTGTTCGCGGTTATTTATTAAAAGACAGTCCTATTGAAGATTTGGCAAGCGCGATCCGCTCCATTAAGGATAATCGGCGCATTTATGCACCTGAGCTTGTGGATATGATATACAGTGATGATTTATTTGAAAATCCTTTAACGAAAAGAGAAAGTGAAGTATTAGGTCTTGTATCAAAAGGCAAAACTACAAAAGAGGTTGCAGACGAGCTCTATTTATCGCCAGGGACCGTTCGCAATTATATGTCGCTCATTTTAGAAAAACTACAGGTGAGCAACCGAATTGAAGCTATTTCCCTTTTCAATGAAAGGGGCTGGTTTAAGTAAAATTGCGCTTCCACGCTTGGAAAAATTTAGCCCTTGTACAATTAAAATAATAATTAAGTCACTAATACAAATTACAACTTTTCACCGTTTTGAATAGGAAACTACAATAGATGCAAAAAACGACACCTTTAAGTATCTTTTTTTGCACCTCATAATTAAACAAACTCATATATGTTTATCGTACTGTTTTTAGCGCACCGCTCCATAATAGAACTTGATTGAGCATGGTGTTTGCATTGTCTTCATGATAATCCGCAGGTTTAAATACGCTCATATTTTCAAAGTCAGTCATAAGTGAAAATGTAACTGCTGTTCGTACGTCAGCAACTTGTAGCTCACCTAAGATAAGTCGTAAATTTTCGTGAGCACGTGTCCCACCTAAACTACCATAACCAACAAATCCTGCCGCCTTATTGTTTAACTCAGGGTTCAAGTAATCAAGTGCATTTTTTAACGCACCACCAATTGAATGATTATATTCTGGCGTTATAAAAATATAACCATCAAAAGATGCCATTTTTTCTGACCAAGCTTTTATTTGCTCTTCTGCATCTGGTTGTGTATTCGCTGAACCTAAAAGTGGAAGATTATAGTTCGCAAGATCTACCAATTCATATTGTGCATCATTTCGTTTTTCAGCAAAATCAAGCATCCACTTCGCTACTCCATCCCCATTGCGTCCTTCACGAACACTCCCCTGAATAATTCCTATTTTTAATGTTTTGTTTGTCATTGTTTTTTCCTCCTCATTTGATCTACCAAAAAGCTTGTTTAAAAATCCCACTTTATTAACCACCTATACCATTTATTTAATACAATTTCACAAAGAATTAATATCCAAGTTTATACAATTCCCTGAAGGATCATAAGTAATAAAAGTACCCTCATCTTCTGTGACTGTTGCTCCAATATTCTTTAACTTAGAAACAACATTGTTTCTTGTTTTTTCGTCAGGTAAAATAATAGAAAATGACTTAAGACCAACACTGTTTAACGGGGGTGTTGGAACCCCAATCCCTGCCCATGTGTTTAAGGCAATATGATGATGATAATTATTATGCGAAATGAACAGGGCTTGTGTTCCGTAACGATTGACTACTTCAAAACCAAGACCTTTGATATAAAATTCCTCAGCTTTTTCAAGTTCAGATACTTGTAAATGAATATGTCCCATGACAGTATCTGCTGGTAGGCCACCCCATACTTCTTGTTGCCTCTCCGCAAGAAGATTACTGAAATCCAAGGGATCTGTTGTCATATCAACTTCATTATTATTCCAGCTCCATTCAGACGGATCTCGGTCTATATAGATTTCAATTCCATTCCCATCTGGGTCGGATAAGTAAAGAGCTTCACTAACAAGATGGTCGGCGGAACCAAACTGTAAGCCAATCTTCACAAAATGTCGCACTGTATTTGCTAAATCAGAACGCTTGGGAAGAAGCAATGCAAAGTGATATAACCCAGTCGTTCTTCTTTTTTTAGGTACGACATTATTTGGTTGTTCAATAGATAATAAAACGTTCTTTCCATCCGTAGTCAATTTAGCTTTATAATCACTTCTCTCTAACACTTCAAAACCAATTACATCCCGATAGAACTGTAATGACCGCCCTATGTCTTGTACCTTTATATTTACTTGATCAACAAATGTAGTAGGCTGCTTATGAAAATTCATATTGGTCACCTCTTTATTTATCTTAATGAATAATTATTTAAAACTAAGTTACTTTACGTAAGTAAGTATACATTAGTAATTTAATTAAGTCAAGTAAATGATTTGTGTAAAGTAATTTACTTATTTATAAATATGTCTATAATAATAAGTAGGGAGATGATTGTATTGGATAAATCGATTTGTCCAAGATTCGAAAAAGCAATGGGATTGTTAAGCCAAAGATGGACTGGTATGATTATTTATCAACTATTAGTAGGATCGCAGCGTTTTTGTACAATTGAAGAATCAATCGGCATAAGCGGGAGAATGCTTTCGGAAAGATTGAAAGATTTAGAGCAAGAAGGAATTGTAAGACGTGAGGTTTTTCCAGAGACCCCCGTACGAATTGAATACTCCTTAACGGAAAAAGGTAGGGCACTAGAACCAATTATGAAGGATATAGAAAAGTGGTCACAAAATTGGGTGGACTGATTTATTTACTTTTCTAGGATACTGTGGGGAAGGTGAGCTGATCCCATTATAACTCTTTAGCGGTCAATTCACATTGATATAGTAGAAACATTCATGATTTGTATCCTAAAGATATTTAGTGTTACTTATAAGTGCGTGTTCAAAAACGAGGATAAAAAGCGCAAAGATATTCAAGGCGGCGTAGCTTTGAGTATCGTGAAATGTTATACATGGGAAAGCAAAGAAAATTGGCAACAGCAGTGGAACATTAAAGCTCTAAAAAATCAATTGAGAAAAATAAAAAACAGTGCAACATTGGGCCTAATTTTTCAAAGCAAAAGTACAAAACTCATGAACACAGGAGATCCATTTCTCTCACAATAGTTTTTTCTATTATATCGCAAGTTTATTAGATGCACCCTAATAGCAACATTGTGTCAGTTTCTATTCCCAATTTCCTTCAGCCATTCTTTCAGTTTTACAATAGTATTATCTTTTTGGGACGTATGTTTTAAGTAATCAAAATCCAAACGTTGAGCATGCATTAAAAATAACCTTTTCCCCCATTCACAATCAGATGAAGACTTCCAGTGAATACAAGCGCGTAACCGACCTAGAATAATATCCTCTATTCCAATTACATATACATAAAGATTATCCTGTAGTATTAACTCAATAACTCTATCATCGTCCGCATCCTCAAGCACATCATTCGATATTTCAACACTGACCATTAATTCTTCATGATACCAGTGTTTGCCTTCCAGAACAAACCCAAGCAATTTCAAATATCTATCAGCAATATGGCGTTGGCTAAAAATAATGTCTATATCCAAAGTAGTATATTCACTTCGTGTGTATATTTCTACAGCTAATCCTCCAACAATAATCGGTCTTAGATTTTCGTATTCAACCAAACCTGTTAGAATTGCTGTAGTTTGTACCATTTTTTCAAATTTTGGCTTTCCCTTAAGTTTTGCTAGCTGAATCCTGGCTTCTTCAATCGAAATCATAGTACCACTTCCGATCTGTGATATATTTTATTTTCCCTTCTTTCTCCGCTTCTTTCCAGCGCTTTATACAAAGCTTATCTAAAATGATTTGCTCGTCTTTGTCTCTTTCTCGCATTCGAACAATTTTTTCATCTTTTCTGTTTCGAATGATTGTTCGTTCGACATCT
The DNA here is from genome assembly GCF_051846915.1 of Virgibacillus sp. W0181. Lineage (NCBI taxonomy): Bacteria > Bacillati > Bacillota > Bacilli > Caryophanales > Bacillaceae > Virgibacillus > Virgibacillus sp. W0181. The sequence continues at coordinate 5,450 of NZ_JBPYCR010000047.1, read as the reverse complement.
GATTTCTGGCTGTCAATCCATTTATTTAATTGGTTTATATTTAACCTTTCCATTTAATCACCCCGTACAGTACTATTACTTGTATTATAACATGTTTAATCCTTGACACTCCCGCAGCTAAAGCAACGGGATTCTTGAGTGCTTTTTCGTTCGCAGTCCATTTCTGTTTTAAACGAGCCTCAAGTTCAGGGGTGTGTCATCACCCCATCCTGCTTCGTTCTACACACCAATGGCGTGTATGTACCTAACAGGCTGTGCTGCTGTTACCACAACACGAGGTTTAAGATGCGTTTAAGATGTTTTCTTTTTCGTTTTCTTTTTAGAAAGACCGGATACGGCTTTTGCAATGTTGATTGCCGCGTTCAAATCAGCATGATTTATATAGCCGCACGATTTACAATGGAACTTTATTCCTGTTCGGTTTTTTCTTGTTTGAGCGCCACACTTGCATGTTTGCGATGTGTATGCAGGGATGACATACTCTACTTCGATGCCAGCCATTTCCGCTTTGTATTGAATGTACCGTTGCAATTGACCATGCGCCCATGCATGCAAATTTCGCCCTGCTTCTTTTCTGGATTTCACCGTGTGTCGAATGCCGGTCAAATCTTCCATTCGAATCAAACGAACACCGTTCGCCTGAGCGAATTGAATGATCTGACGACTGGTTTTGTGGTTAACATCTTTCATCCAGCGCGATTCTTTGTCTTTTGATTTTTTGATGGCAGACAACTTTTTGTTTTGTCCCAAGTTTCTCCTGTGAGAAGCAAATTTTCTTCGGATGAATGCCGTTTCATTTCCTTTGAAAAAAAGCGATGTTGTGCCAATCGAGGCAACGGCTAAATAAATAGAAAGTCATCACTGTAAATACTTCCAATACAGTCATATTCGGAAGATAACGTCTGACAACAAGTGATGACTTTTTTTGGCCAACGAAAATGTTAGCAGCAGCTACTACAGACTCTCTTTTCGTTGTTTTAAATAATTTAGAAAATAACCACCAATATATTTAAAAATATGCGTCATAATATTTAAGTGATATAAGATAGAGGAAAACTCGGTAATATGGCAAATAGAGTAAGCAACATATCATTTTTGACGACTTTATCTAAAATATAATCTAAGCATCTTTACTTAAAATGAGATACGCTCCAACTAGATATGTAAATGAAATCCTTTGTGGTTCAGTTGTATTCGTTTTACAATAAGGCTATAGATAATAATCATGTAAGGAGGAAATATTCATGAAGTTGATTAACGTTCGTAAAGGGCAATTCGTTTATTATAAAAATGAATTGCATAAAGTATATGCCATTCAACCATTCTTTAAAAAGTCTGTTCACTTAGTTAGATTAAAGGACTATGATCAAAGAATTGTGATGGCGAAAGAAATTACTTATTACAAACCAAAAAATTTAGATAGTTTTATTTTTTATGACAAACGTTTTACCCTTAATAAAGATGTCCGCGCTAAAGTCGGTCATTATATCCTCGTTATTAATCCTAAGCCAGACTCTTTAGACGACCATCACTTACATGCTATCGAACTCGTTTCTCAAATAGAGCCAAATGGAGTAATCAGCAATAAGTCTAATGGTATTAAACACCATGAATATTGGGTAATGGAAGAAGGACGACTTGAAGGGGCCAATATTATTGATAGACAAGATCAAACGATACCAGAAGAAGCGGAGACACAAGCGCAGTTACAGACAAATCATGACATTGCCGCACCAAAAATTGGGCATGTATACCAAAAAAATGATTCTAACCCAATTATTCAAGCGATGGTTGTCGCAACGGAAGGTAGAACTTGTTATTTAGGAAATCACATGGAAGTGCCCGTCGAAGAAATTATGAACACTGACAAATGGACACATGTATTAAACGTAAACGAGCAATGAGCTTATAAAAGAGTTCCAATTAGTAATTAATTCCTATACCAAATTTTTAGAAAGTGGTATTCACAACATGTATAAGAATTTATAGGAGGGTTTCATCATATATAAAAAAATCTTAATAGCATACGATGGGTCTGCATTGAGTGATAAAGCGATTCAAGAAGTTAAAAATATGACTTCTTCCTTTCCTAATATAGAAGTGCATATCATTTCAATTGTAGAACATACGGGGCCGGCTACAAATAAAATATTGATGGACAATATTACAAAGGAATTAGCAGAGAACACTGAACAAAAATTAAACGAAATTAAGAAGGAATTTCCTGACGCAGATGTTATTACAAAAGTGATCGCTCCAGATACGAATCAGAGTCCAGGCAAAATAATTTGTGAATATGCATCTGATCATGATGTTAGTATGATCATTGTTGGAAGTCGCGGATTAGGAAATATTAGTGGTACATTCCTCGGAAGCGTAAGTAATAGAGTGATTAAAGAAGCTGATCGCCCAGTTCTAGTTATGAAAGAATCCGCATTATAAAAGCGAGAGCACTGATAGTGTATCTGCCCTATCGATGCTCTCGCTCTTTAATGATGCTATATATGAAACTAAATATTTATTGTTCTTCTTCTGGTTCAGGTAATGACTCTTCCATTTCTTTACGTTTGATTTGAAGCAACTTAAGCTGATTTTTACGAAACTGTTCATTATGTTGACGTTGCATACTCTCCATTTTTAAAATATCAAGTTCACTTTTCAGTGCCTTCATAAGTGACCAACTCATAAACACCATTAATATAGCAAATGGAAACGCTGCGATCAACATCGCCATTTCAAGCGCCTTAAGTCCTCCAGACCATAAAAGAACAGAAGCAATTGCCGATAGAATCACTCCCCAAACTACTTTCACACGTGTGCTAGGATTTAACTTCCCACCTGTCGTCAACATCGATAACACGAACGTACCAGAATCTGCTGAGGTAACAAAGAATGAAGTTATTAAGATAACCGCAATTCCTATTACGATTGAAGCCATTGGCATTGACTCTAAAAAACCGAACAATGCTGCTTCTTGTCCTAATTCATTCATTAATTTGTAAAGTGCACCATTTCCTGCTTCATCCACTTGAAAACCAGACGTACCAAACACAGCAAACCAAAATGCACTAAACACAACCGGTACAACAGTAACACCAATTACGAATTCACGAATTGTTCGTCCTCTGGAAACTCGCGCTATAAATGTACCTACAAATGGTGACCAACCAATCCACCATGCCCAATAAAATAACGTCCAGCTATTCAAAAATTCTCTATCTCCAACAAATGCATTCATACCTAAGGTTAATTGTGGAAGGTTTTGTATATAACTTCCGATGGTCGTGGTAAATGACTCCATAATATAAGAAGTAGAGCCTAATACAAATACAAATAGCATTAATGCTACTGCTAGAAAGACGTTAAACATACTTAAATACCGTATTCCTCTGTCTACTCCTGTTGTTGCTGAAAGCAAGAAAAGTATTGTTACGACAAGTATCACAAGAAGATTTGTCACCATCGTATCGGGGAAACCTTCAAAAGTAAAACTCAATCCTGACGTAATTTGCTTTGAACCAAGACCTAACGATGTAGCAATACCGAAAACAGTTGCAAAAACTGCTAATGTATCAATTGCAGTCCCCCATCCGCCTTTCGCACGATCACCAATAAGCGGTGTAAATGCAGAACTAATTAAAGCTGGTGCTTTATGTCGAAATTTAAAGTATGCAAGAGCAAGTGCGACTATTGCATACGTCGCCCAAGGATGAAAGCCCCAATGGAACATGGTGTATACTAACGACTCTTCTTTCGCCAGCGGTGTCTCTGGTGTCGCTGATGATGGACTATAATAGTGTGTCAACGGTTCCGTTACACCATAAAACACTAATCCTACACCCATACCTGCAGTAAATAAAAAAGCGAACCATGTAAAATAATTATATTCCGGCTTCTCATCAGGGTCACCAAGTGTTATATTTCCATAAGGCCCAAAAATTAAAAATAAAGCAAGTACTACAAAACCTGTTGTTACTAATAAGTAGAACCAACCAAATGAATTAGAGATAAATTCATTAATAACACCTAATATGTAGCCAACGTTTGATGGGAAGAACGCTCCCCATATAATGAATAAACTAACGAGTACGATCGATATCCAAAAGATCGGCATAACTGTTTTTGATCTGATAAATAAAACCCCCAATGATGTCTATATTTTACACAGGAATAGTATTTTTACATCGTTTTTTGTAGAATTTCCCGAACTAGGTATTACTATGTGTCACAGTATAACATATTTTTTATTTTGATTAATCTTTTAACCTTCCTTGTCTTTATATGTTTCAATTAAGAAAGAATATATGAGCTTGTTCGTCAAATTCCGGTGGGGGGAAATGGAAGTTTTATTAATTTTGCAGGATTTAAACAAACTGAACGGTTAGCGGATATATTGGAGAGTTTAAATGCTGACAAAACAATTTTTCATGGTTTACGTGATTCACACGTATCATTCTTATTTGCTCAAAATATTGATATCGCATACGTATCGAAGCGATTAGGACATATCATTATCCAAACCACACAAAATTATTTCTTTGAATTAATGCCAGAATCGAGTAGGAGGGAGTAGTTAGCCCCCGTCCTCTCACACCACCGTACGTACGGATCCGTATACGGCGGTTTAATTTTATTCTATACATGTACTTTGTTATAATGTTCAATACAAGATATTAATCCAAATCTTGATAGCCTCGCGTTTGTAATGGTGGTTGTAAGAATCCAGGAATATGCGATTCTTATTGCCCCTTTGCTCGTGTGGCTATTTTTGTATGCATTATATTTATCCATACCTAATTTGATTAAATTCTTCCGACGATTTTTGGCTGTTTTCCATTTCTGCCAAATGCACATTCTTACTCGTACCCTTGTGTGTGAATCAATTTTCATTAGTAAGCTCTTCATGTGACCGACTTTAAAGTAGTTTACCCAGCCGCGAATTAGTTGGTTAATTCTTTCCACTTGATACTTCGTATCAACACTCCAATTCTTTCGTGTGAGTTGTTTTAATTTATACTTAAAGTTAGCGACTGATTTACGGTGTGGCTTTGCTTTGTATAGACGGTTCTGATAGTCCCTAAAGAATCCAAACCCTAAGAATTTCATGTTCGGGTTGTTAGGTTTAGTTACTTTTGATTTGGTCGTGTTCACTATTAGACCAAGTTTTTCTTCAATGTAATTCGTCACTGATCTCATTACACGTCTAGCTGCCATTTCACTTTTAACCATGATAATGCAGTCATCTGCATATCTTACAAATCGCAATCCACGACTCTCCAATTCTTTATCAAGTTCATTCAACATGATATTACTAAGTAGTGGAGAAAGATTTCCTCCTTGCGGAGTTCCAATCACCGTTTCTTTATATTCGTCATTGATTTGCACACCACTCACTAAGTACTTTCGGATAAGCGATATGACATCACCATCGGTTATCGTTCTTGATATTA
>NZ_JBPYCR010000046.1:0-23923 GCF_051846915.1 Virgibacillus sp. W0181 | reverse complement strand
TTTGTCTGTTAGTTGTAAGATCTTTTCGTTTTGTTTATAATTCATGATAGTCCTCCTTGGTTTGTTTAAGGGTCCTTTTGCTAGCTAGCTGCGGACACCTCGTATCATACCAAGGGGACATTTTTTATTCAATCCTCATTTTGCTTCATTACAGGAATGCTTTCTTACTTTTTAAGAAAAGAGCAAGCGTCCTAGGGCAACATCCTGGGACTGCGCTTAAATGCTCATCCGACCGAAAAGAATTGTACGTCGAAGCTAGCAGCTATGCTTAAAAATATCCGTTCTTACCTCATCAAGAAAAAGCACCTGCTCTCTATTTGAGAACAGGTGCTTTTTTGGGTGGGTGATATAAATCTATCGGTCATCCATTAATCAAGAATTGTTACGTTAACGTTTCGTACACCCCAGCTGTACGCTTGATCTTTTGTCGGCACATGAATATCAATTTTGTTTCCATTAATTGCTCCGCCAGTATCTGCGGCAATTGCTTCTCCATATCCTTCAACATGTACTTTTGATCCTAGTGGAATGACATTTGGATCAACTGCAATGACTTTCGCATTCGGATTGCTGTTTAAGTCAACACCGGTTGCAGTAATTCCACTACAGCCTGTACATTTCGCCGTATACGCTGTTGCCGAAACCGATATTGTCTTTCCGTCTTGCTTTTTAGAAGCTGTTTTTTCTTCCTGCTTTTTCACCTGCTTGCTTTGTGTACTTTCTTTTGCTGCAGATGTTGCTTCTGACTTATCGTTCGTTTCATTTGTAGTTTTTTTAGCTTCTTTTGCACTTTCTTTATCTTCACTATTATCTTTAGCTGCATGTATAGTTAGTTCTTGTCCGATCCCAATAATGGAAGATTCAAGCTCGTTCCATTCTTTTATTTCTTCCACTGTTACGTCAAACTCTTTTGCTATGCCCGATAACGTGTCTCCTTTTTCTACTACATAACTCTCGTACATAACAATCGTTTGTTTTGGCTGAATAACGGTTGTGGCTAATTGGTTAATCTCTACCAATTCCTCCACGCTCGTATTATGCTCTTCTGCTATATTCCAAAGGCTGTCCCCTTTTTGTACTTCATACTCTGCTGCCGACACGCTTGTTGCTGCTGTACCGACGATCATTCCACCCAGAATAAATGCTGCAATCTTTTTCATAGGTAGTTTCCTCCTTCAAATTCTGACATTGCCTAGCATAACATAAGGGTACAGGCAATGCAGTTACAGACAAATTAAGTGTCTATTACAAGCATTACCAAATTACCAATGATATATTACAAGTTTTATAGAAATGTTACAAAGCATCTTCGCTATTTTGCATTCGCTGATTTATATATGGGAAGTTTCATGTAGAAACACCCCGGCGGAACTGATCCGACAATGATTTTCCATTAGAAAAAACGCTGCCACTCTCCTTTGATTCGGAAAGCAACAGCGTATTATTTTTACAATTTCATCATTTACTTGACGATCGATTATCTTTTACGAAGAAGGAGAGAAATCCCGATTAGAAGAACAAACAAAGATAGCGCACTAGATGTTATAAACAAGTAATCATAACCATTCTTCATTGCAGAAGCAACCATATTAGCTAGAACTTCCCGTAAGTCCGGATCGGCAATTTGCTTAACTTGCTCCATTACATCGCCAAAAGTTTTTTCGCCCTCTGTACCAACTTGTGCCTGAATGGCTTCTTCGCTGTTTGCATGGTTTACAACAGCCTCCGCATTTTTCAAGCCCCCGGTAATTAAACTGGCAAAGATTGTTGGGAACAATGTAAGTCCCACTTGACGGACGAGTGATAATGTTCCTAGTGCGGAACCGTACTGATTTTCCTTTGCACTTTCCCCTGCAAGCACGTTTAATGGTGCACCAAGCAATATACCAAGGCCAACACCTGCAAACATACTTGCAACCAAGAAGGAGCCAAAATCATCAACCCATATAGGGAATAACAGAAAGCCGACTGCACCGATTATTCCGGAAAAAACAATGGTGCGGATAGCTCCATACTTGTCTGTTAAAAAACCGCCAAGACCTGCACCAATTCCTGAAGCAAGTGCAAGAGGCGTTAGCCAATATCCCGCACTTCCTGCAGGAACATACAATACGTGTTGTACATACGAGGGAATATATATGATCCCTGCTAAAAACCCTCCCGACAACAGGCCTAATAGCAAGGTTAATTGAAAATGAGGTTTCGTTATTAACGAATAGGAAATGATCGGGTCACCCCCGCGCTTTTCCAACCTGCGCTCATGAAAAATAAGCCATATCAAGAGCGCCGCTCCAATAATAAAAAAGGCTACCGTAGAAGAATTGGTAATACTGTTTAGTATGGCGGTACTATCTATTTCCGTGATCGCATACATAAATGCTAATATTCCTAATGACAAAAATACAGTTCCTTTAAAGTCCAATGGTTTTACTTGAGAAGCTGCTGTCTCTTCTATTTTTAACAGTCCGAAAACAATTAAAAAAATGGCAATCGGGATATTGATCAAAAACATCCATTGCCAAGAACCGGTAATGCTTAAAATAAACGCTCCTAAGTTGGGGCCAATTACCGCCGAAAGTCCATGCATACCACCCAACAGTCCAAGCGCCTTCCCTTGTTTATCTTTCGGCAATGTTGCCAATATATGGGAACTACCAATGATAAATATACCCCCGCCACCAATTGCCTGGATGAACCGGGCCACGAGAAGAAAAATAAAATTAGGACTTAATGCAACTAGCAATGACCCGAGGCCAAATAAAGCGATCTCAATTACGAAAAGGCGCTTTCTCCCAAAGTTATCGGATAATTTCCCGATGATTGGAACACTAATGGCGATACCTAACGTATATAACGTTACTGTCCACGCGCCCCACGTTGGATTGACCTCAAAAGCATCATATATCGTAGTAAGTGCCGTACTAATGATGCCATTGTCTATGCCTGCCATAAATACACCTATTGTAAACAGGGCGATCGGCCATTTTTGAGAAACTCTGGTATTTTGTGCCATATTTATCAACTCCAAATTATTCCAAATGCTATACATTCTTCTTTATATATAGGATTGAAAAAGGACTCTAGGAATGGGAGTCCTTTTTCAAAACAAAATTATTTAACTTGTTTACAGGAACAGACATACCTCAAATATCTCTTCTCTACTGAATCATCGTTCTTTATTCAAATATACTAGTTAATTTATTCAAAAGGTCCTTAAAAAAGTTGCTCACCTTTTCCCAGAATCCTTCATCAATATCAATATTCAGATCACCGAGCTTATCTTTTATCGTCGATGTAATGTCTTCCAATTGGCTTTTCACCTTGTCAAAGTCAATGTTTAGATCGCGCATTTTTTCAAATAAATCAATTAGTAATTGACGGTCTTCTTCACTTAATGATATTTCCAATTTATCGAGTTGCTCTTTAACAATTTGCTCGACTTCTTCTTTTGTTGCCGGATTCTGATCCGCAATTTCTTTTTTAATTTCCGTAAGCAGTTCCGTTACCTTTTCCTGTGTCATGCCCTCTTTTTCAGCTAGGTCTGTTGCCACATCAAGTTCTTCATTGGCAAGCTCCATCCGTTCCTTGTCAAGCATCTCTCCTTCTGCATCATACGCTTTATAAATCCCTGTCAAAGCGGAATGGCCGGTTACTTTAACTGGAGATGCAACATCAACCGTAGCATTTTCCACACCGGCTGTTAGCAACGCATTGGAGTACATTTCACTCGTGACTTGCGTAATATTTTCCGGTGTTACAATGTTTATGACGAGTCCAGCACCTTTTTCTTCCCGTACAATTTTAGCGGAAGAAAACATTCGTGAATTCGGATCTCCATCAATATACTTTGCCGCATCCTGGCCGGTTACGGAAAATTCTTTCACTGCATCCGGGTCGGTTACCTCAAGTAAATCACGTACTTTCGCTTTTTGGTCATCGGATAGTGTATCACCATACACAACAATCGGAACACCAAGCTTTTCATTTATTACTTCATCATCTTTACCGCCATCATCTGCCAAAACCGGTATAGACATCCCAGCTAGGAAACCGAATATTAATAAAATCAATAAAGAAATTCTTGCCATTTTTTTCATCTTTACACTCCTTTATTCATCATGATTTTTATTCCATTCTGCACTTTTACCTTATACCAATGTATGCTTGTACGACTTCATTTAATCATCCGTTTCGTTGTTTTGTAATAACCAATTTCATTATGGCTCCCATGCTTTTATTATAAGTGCGTGTTCAAAAACGAGGATAAAAAGTGCAAAGATATTCAAGGCGGCGTAGCTTTGAGCACCGGGCTTGTACAGGAGGTACTGACTTCTATGTTGCCCACACGACGTGGGCGGTTTTAATAGAAGTGCCTTAACCACATGAGGAGCAGAAAAGCAAGCCAACGCGGAAGATCAAAGCAATTTTTACCGCACTTTTTGAACAACATCTATAAAAATCATTACTTAGATGATACCATAATCTGCATAGTAAGCATATTTGTTTTAAATTTTTATTAGAGCAGCTATACTTAAAGTAGCGAAGTAATTTCAGAAAGAAGCGTGTATATTATCCCATATCAACAGGATCTTGTTAAACGTAATGTTGTCATTATGTGGGTTGCTAATTTTTTCGTTGCTGGAAGTATGACGATGGTACTTCCATTTATTTCATTGTACATTGAATCGTTTGGAAATTTTTCTGATTCCTATGTGCAAAATTGGTCCGGATGGATTTTTGGTATTACCTTTGTAACAGCTTTTCTTTTCTCACCTATATGGGGCCGAATCGGTGATAAGTACGGCCGGAAAAATATTTTAATTATGTCTGCGACAGGTCTTGCAGTGTCTGTATTTTTAATGGGGTTTGCCACTACGGTTTGGCAGCTTTTTTTATTGCGCTTATTTATGGGGATATTCACCGGTTTTATCCCAATGTCACAAGCATTGATTTCCACACAGACACCCAAAAAAATTGCCGGTAAAGTGCTCGGTACACTACAGACCGGAAGTGTTACAGGGATGCTGATGGGACCGTTGCTCGGTGGAGTGTTCGCCGACGCGGTTGGCTATGGCGCAACATTTAAATGGGTGTCAATTACCATTTTCCTATCAGCAATTATTGTTTTATTTGGTATTAAGGAAATGCAAATGAATGTTTCTAGTGCCGTGGAGAATAAACAATACTCCAGTAAAGAAGTGATGCTCCACATTTTTCAAAAACCGGTTCTTTTTGTTGTGATGCTCATGTCGGCGCTAGTACAAATCGCCCATTTCAGCATTCAGCCAATCCTATCTTTATACGTAGCAGAAATAAATGGCCCCGCAAATATAGCCTTCTTCTCTGGCATGGCTTTTTCCGTTGCCGGACTTGGCAATTTAATTATGGCGAGGCAATGGGGAATGTTAGGGGATCGAATTGGCTATATTAAAATAATTATTTCTCTTTTGTTTGTTGCTGGTATTGTTTATTTTCCTGCCGCCTTTGTAACGAACATTTGGCAGCTAATTGTACTCCGTCTTATTTTAGGCACGGCCATTGGTGGGATCGTTCCGCTTCGAATAGCTTATATTCGACAGGAAGCGCCTATGTCCATGCAAGGAGAAGTGCTTGGCTACAATACGAGTTTGCGATTCTTCGGAAACATTGTCGGCCCTGCGCTTGGTGGCATGTTGGCAGGCTTTTTTGGATTTTCATCTGTTTTTTACGTCACAAGTGCTTTACTTGTGATCAACGGAGTCATTATGCTCATCATCTGGTATCGCCATGAATATACAGAAAAAGTCCCAACATACTCAAAATGAGGATTGAATGTTGCAAGAGTAATTTCTTAAAAGCTTGTACCCTCATCATGTAATATCACATATGCACAAATATTGATTTGCGTATTCGGATATGCTAAAACAGACACAGTTCTAATTTTATTTAGAAGGTATGTGATAGGTTGGGTATTGTTATTATCGATGTATGCGATGGAAATTTGATCACTACATTAAATATAGAAGAAATATTGGAGAAGGAATTTCCTGAAGTAGCAGTTTTGATGAATGAATGTTTATCTTATTGTGGCTTATGCGCCATTCGGCCATACGCCCTAGTAAATGGCAAACGCGTGATTGGCAAAACACCTGAGGATTGCTTAAACAATATTAGAGCTGCAATTAAAGAAGAGCTGGCTGTTTTTATGTAAACAGTCAGCTCTTTTGTGTTTTAAAGAATAAAATGAATATCCGGATGATTAATATTGCTCCCTTATAAGCTTGCTCGTAATATAGCAACTGCGTCTGAACGATTCAAGGCTTTAAAATTTCCGAATTCCGGTTGGACTTTTTCCGCTTTATCCGCAATCAAATTAATTGTGCTTTCTGTAATGCCATATTCGGAAAGCTTCGTTGGTGCACCCCAATTCTTCCATAAAGCTCGCAACGCGTCAATTCCCTCTTGCGCTGTTTCCAGATCCGTTTTTCCGGTAGCATCCACATTAAATACTTGAACGGCCAGTTGTTTGAACCTGTACGTATTTGATTCATCCAGCACATAATCCATCCAGTGCGGAAATAAAATTGCCATCCCGCCTCCATGTGAAATATCGTGAACAGCCGAAACGGCATGATCAATGTGATGTGTTGCCCAATCACCCATATATCCCATATTCAACATGTCACTTAAGGCGATTGTACTGGCATACATGACTGTTTCCCGCAATTCATAATTTTGGAGATCAGAAATAAGCTTTGTTCCAGTTTCTTTCATCGTCCGTAGTATGCTTTCACAAAACTGGTCTTGAATAGGCGTATTTTCTGTATGATTAAAATAATGCTCCAATACGTGAGACATCGTATCGACTGTGCCATTTACCGTTTGCTCTTTTGGAACGGAAAATGTGTACGTCGGATCAAGAATGGCGAATTGGGCATGGGAGAAAGAAGAACCCCAGCCTAACTTTTCTTTTGTTTCCCAATTGGATATGACTGAACCTCTGCTCATTTCGGCACCTGTTCCGGAGATCGTCACGACCGAACCATAGGGAAGACCATCTGTCGCTCGAACTTTTTTCGTAATTATATCCCATACATCAGCTTCTGCCTTAGCTCCGACAACGATGGCTTTCGTACAGTCAATAACACTTCCGCCACCAACTGCGAGTACAAATTCGATCTTCTCTTTTTTGCAAACATCCACTGCTTTTCTTACTGTCGTTACGCGAGGATTCGATTCCACTCCCGGAAATTCGACTACTTCGGCATTGATTTCGTTCAGCTGCTCCATCACGTCATCATATACACCGTTTTGCTTGATACTGCCTCCACCGTATACGAGCAGCACTTTTTTCCCGAATTTGGATACTTCTTTCGGAAGTCTGCTAATTTGTCCTTTTCCAAAAAGGATTTTCGTAGGGTTGTAATACATAAAAGCATCCATTACAAAAACACCCTCTCTAGCTTACTTTGTGTCCAATTATCGTAACACTTAATTACCTAAGTAAACGATCGCATCCATTTCAATCAGAACATCTTTTGGCAAACGACTTACTTCGACAGTCGCCCGTGCTGGATATGGCTTTTCCAAATAAGACCCGTAAAGTTCATTAATGGTTGCGAAATCATCCATATTATTAATAAAAATCGTGAACTTTGCGACTTGGGCAAAAGAAGCACCTGCTTCTTCCAATACCGCTTTCATATTTTCCATTACTTGCTTCGTTTGCTTTTCGATCCCGTCAACAACTTCCCCTGATTCCGGGTTTACCGGTATTTGACCGGATACGTATAAGTAATCTCCTGCCTGAATAGCTTGTGAATATGGCCCGATTGCTGCCGGGGATTTGTCTGTATAAATTTCTTTTACCATGTTTGTTCCTCCTTTAATTGTGTGCACCCGAAACGCGGGTGAATTTCTCCAAGTATCTCAGATAAAAGTGTGGAAGAAAAAATTCCTACCAAAATTGTGTATTATACCTAATTTACCACACGATAATCCGAACACCCTTTTCAACTATTTTCATAATACAAAATAACTTCTTTTGTCTTCTTCCATAATAACATTTCTGCCGCTTCCATTGCTCGTGTTAAGGTCATTTCTTTTGGTTTTATAGAATGAATTTCCGTAAAATAACTTTTAAGGCGGTTATCTTCATCGGAAATTGTTCCTGACAATAAGATGACTGGGACATTATGTTTGTTTGCCAATTCCCCAACGTATCCTGGCGCTTTCCCGTACAATGTCTGTTCATCACTTTTCCCTTCTCCGGTAATGACAAGATCCGCATCAGCAATTTCACGTTCCAATGAAATAGCATCGGCTACTAGCTTGGCGCCTGAAAGCAACGTTCCTCCCATCGCCATAAAGGCAAAACCAAGTCCACCGGCAGCACCTGCACCGGGTTCATCTGCTAATGAAGGCGAAAGAGCGTGCGCATCAAGCAGTTTGCTGCTATAACTTTTCAAAGCATCATCCAATTGTTTGATTTGCTTTTCGGTTGCTCCTTTTTGCGGTCCAAAAACAACGCTCGCACCATTTTTCCCGTACAATGGATTTTCAACATCACTGGCAACCTGAATGTTACATGCTTTCAGCCGTTGATCAAGCTTGGATAAATCAATCGTGTCAATTTGCAAGAGTCCTGAGCCAAGTATGGGCACGAGATTCCCTTGTCGGTTGCTCATTTTCGCACCGAGTGCTAGAAGCATACCGAATCCACCATCGTTCGTTGCGCTACCTCCAAGTCCAATAATAAATTTTCGAAGACCTTTATCTAAAGCATGACGAATGGCTTCCCCTATCCCATAAGTAGTCATTTGCAACGGGTCTCGCCTATCTTCCGTTATTAGAGGTAAGCCGGCAATAGTAGCCACTTCAATTACAGCCGTATCATGATGGATTACGCCAATAGTTGTTTTTATTCTATTTCCTAATGGCCCAGTGACATGAATTGGCAGGCGCTCTTGACTGGGCACAGCAGTGAGCATCGCATCCAGTGTTCCCTCCCCGCCATCGGCCATTGGTTTTGGTATGACGGAGCAGGAAGGCTGAACTTCTTTTACTGCCCGCTCCATAGCGATGGCAGCTTCCACTTGTGTTAGACTTCCCTTAAAAGCGTCTGGTGCAACGACTATTTTCATGGAATCATTCCTCTACTCCAACGTTTTTTTAATAAATTCGAGCAATCGTCCATCATATTGTTCTGTTACATTTTTATATGCTTTAATATGCCCGGCATCCGGTACAATCCATAACTCCTTCTCTCCGCCGGCTGCATCATAAAGCTCATGCGCCATTTCCAGCGGGACAAGCTCATCTTTATCGCCATGAATAATCAATAAAGGACGTGTGTTTTTCTTTACTTGTTCCACTGCAGAGGCTTCCCCAAATGTGTATCCAGCGCGTAACTTTGTAATGCCACTTGTGATATCCAGCAATGGAAAAGCGGGCAAGCTATATAAATGTTTTAATTGATGGGCCAACTCTTCCTTTACAGTCGTGTACCCACTGTCGGCAATTATTCCTTTCACTTCCCCGGGAAGCTCCTCCCCGCTTGTCATCAAAACAAGAGAGGCTCCCATCGAATTTCCGTGCAGAAATATATTTGTCACCCCGTGTTCTTCAATTAACAAATCAATCCACTTTTTATAATCAAGTCGATCATGCCAACCATACCCAATGTAATCACCTTCACTTTTACCGTGTCCTCGGGCGTCTGGCATTAAAATATCGAACCCTTGATCATAATAAAATTTAGCAAGTTCCCCCATATCATATCATTGCTCTCTTTTCGGTAACCATGCGCCAGGATAACAGCTCTTCCCGTCGGTTGTTCATTTTCAATAAATTGAGCTTTTAATTGTAAATCATCATAGGAGGTCATTTCTAGAACGTCCGGCTCTTGTTCTTTAAACCATGTTTTTGCTTCTGCTAAAAGCGTTTGATCTTCGGCAGCCGCTTTAGCATTTACAGCGGTTGCCTCTTTATGCAGTTCTACCTCAACCCCTCGTTTAACACTTTCACTATAAAAATAATTACCGGCAAAGATAGCACTCAACAGGAGTATTGTTGCAATCACTAAGGCGCTTATTTTAATTAACTTTCGCATTTCTTCCCCTCATTCTACTCTTTTTCTATTTCGATATTGTCAGATAAAATTATTGCAAAACAAAAGCTTCCCGGTATTCCAGTACATCACGAACGTAATAAATATCTCCGTAGCATGCGTTGAATTTAGCGGATCCTTCTCGCAAGCATGAATAAATCGACGGATCTGATGCTTTTTCATACATTTCTCGGGAAAATTGAATCGCTAGTTCCTGCGTATATTTCCCTGTATGTTCATTTGCATAAGTAATGAATCCCCTGCCAAAATTGTAAGATTGGATGGCAAGTTCCAAGTCACCATCTGCAGCCTTTAGATTTTCCGAAAAATAATAAACTCCTTGCTTGATAGAAAGCGCTGGTTCATTAATACAGCCAATCTTGCCACAATGACTCTCCGATGATTGCATCGGATCGTTTCCCCATCCTCCTGACTCTTGCATCATCATCGCCAGCAGCACTTCCACATGATCACTTACACCATATTTCTTTGCGTATGTATCCACCAGAGGCTTATACTGAAGCACTTTATCGCTAATTATCGGAGAAGACTTTATTTCCACTAGTTCGGGCTGATCTTTTGTTTGGGAGAAGTGAACGACCGAAATCCCAATTAGTACAATGAATAACCCTGCTGTAATCATAAATGTTTGTTTAATTGCTGTTTTTGTTTTTCGATTCATTCTATTCCCTCTGTTTTATTGAAAAATCGATGTGTTTTGTTGTATGTTTGTAACTACAAATTTCCTTGGGGTAAAAACTTAATCAATACCCCGACAACAGCACCGTAAATAATATGTCCACCTATCCAGTAGACCATAGCAGCAAGATCGGTTACGTCAGGTGTGCGTTCGGAAAAAGATGTTGTAAAAAAAAGAATTAGGCCAATGACCGTATTAATTATAACATAATAGTTTACTTGAAATTGAAGACTTAATTTACTCAATACATAATATAGAATAAAAACTAGCGCAACCGATACAAGCACGTGCAACAAAAATTCAACTGTCTCGCACATGTCCCGTTCATTGACAATCGGAATATAATCCACATTCAATAAAAGGGTATATACTTTTTTCCCTGTGATGGATTGAATACCCTTTAAAATGACTCCCAACAAGAAACCCGATACGACCCCCGTCAGCAGCAATTTTATATATAGTTTCATAGATTTTCTCCATTCGAATTTGTGAAACGGCGGGGAAATTGCTTGAATACCCTTCATTTTTCTGGCCTTCAATCGCTCTTTTGTTTGAATAACTCTTTTTCCCGCCATTTTCCGTATCTATAGTAAAGTGCAGCAACGCCACTACTTACAATAAAACTTGAACCCATACCGAGCGCTATTCCTATTTCACCATATAGGGAAGCGAATAACGCAGTCAACGGATAGCGAAGCACCCAGAATGAAATAATATTAAGCACAAGCACCTGATACATTGCTCCTGACGCGCGAACGATTCCGTTTAAAATAAAATTGATTCCAAGAAACGGAAAGCAAAAAGCCATAATCCGTAAATACATAGTCGCAAATGCAACTGCTTCTTCTTCCTGAATAAATAAGCGTACGGCATGCTCGGCACTAATAAAAATGAGAAGTCCAATCAGCAACATAACGGATAAATTGTACAACACACCATATTTTGCAATCGAACGAACGCGGTTCCAATTACGTATTCCGATATTTTGGCCAGCCATACTGCTCACTGAAGTTCCCAATGCATGTGCCGGAAGCATTAAAATGCTGTCTAGCCGCTGTGCTGCACCAAATCCTCCAACGACGGCACCACCGAAAACCGTAACGACACTCATTATCGCAGCAGAACCTGCGGAAATAACACTCATCTGCAAGCCGGACGGAATTCCTAACTTCAAAATGAGGCCAACTTCCTGCCGTTTTGGCAAAGATGGAACCGTAAAAGGAGCAAGTTTACGATATAACACATAGATAAGCCCATAAATAAATGCTATCCCCTGTGCAAGTATCGTCGCAACTGCAGCACCCTTGATTCCTAAATTGAATCCGGAAATAAGTAGTGGATCCAGTACAATATTTAAAGCCACTGCCAGCATAACAAAGCGTAACGGTGTTTTACTGTCCCCAAGCGCGCGCAGTACCGTACTGATAAAATTGTAGCCGAACAGAAATAAAATTCCGATAAAATTAATTTGCAAGTAGATCGTTGCAGATCCCAACATTTCATCCGGTGTCCCGAGTAAATTGAGTAGCGGCTCAGCAAGCAGAAAACCGGAAGCACTTAGCAGGATTGAAATTGCAATTAATATCACGACAAACGCATTTAAATATCTTGTCAATCCTTCCGTGTCATTTCGTCCCTTCTGTTGAGATAAAATCGCCAAAGCAGCATTATTCAATCCGATAACAAAGGATAAAATGGTAAACACAATGACACTTGAAACTGCAACAGCCCCAAGTGCGTTTGCTCCCAATAAGTTTCCGATCCATAAACTATCCACTACTTGGTAAGACGTTTGTAACAAATTAGTCAGCATAATTGGACCAGAAAAAACGATGAGTTGTTTTAATATATTGCCTTCCGTAAAATTATGTTGCTTTTGCAATCTTTGCCAACCCTCTCTTATATATCTGCTATTATTTTAACATGAACACTATTTGAATACATGCTTCTCTTTCGATAACTGACGGTAAAAGCTGTTTTAAAATTTTGGATGGTTCTTCTATGTCTTCAATCAAGGTTTTTAGATTGCTGTAAAATAGGTGAACAACGCTACAGCTGTTGCCAGTCTACCATTCATGGTATGATTTGTTTACATAAATGACTGTTAAATTTTTAGTTGCAAACTACTATCAATCTTACATAATGTACATTTAGTGTACATCGTGCCATCGTCGGTAACCCGTCATATCATTCCAAATTTCCGTTTAATTTGAACTTGTCAGGAAGGATGTTCTCTTTGGTTAAATCTTCACTATTTAAAAACTTTTATTACGGTTGGGTGATTGTCTTTATCGCCGGATTGGGCGTCTTTTTTTCAGGTCCTGGGCAAACTTATTCCAATTCCGCATTTATTGACGAGTACATAAGAGATTTTGGTTGGTCACGCTCACAAGTGTCAGGAATTTATTCAGGGGCTACGTTGGTTGCCGGATTATTAATGATTTTTGTAGGTAGATTCATTGATCGTTTCGGGCAGCGAGCCATGATGGTTTCTATTGGATCCGTTTTCGCGGCTGTATGCTTTTTTAATAGTATGGTATCCAGCATATGGATGCTCGCCATCGGCTTCTTTTTCGTCCGACTATTAGGACAAGGAAGTATGTCACTTATCCCTAATACATTGGTCGCACAATGGTTTATTAAAAAAAGAGGTTTGGCCATTAGCATTATGACGTTGGGAAGCTTTGTAAGTGCTATGACTTTTCCATTAGTAAATACGTGGCTCATTCAAACGTGGAACTGGCAGTTTGCTTGGCAGTTTTGGGGTGCCCTTCTAATACTTATCTTTGTGCCTATCGCGCTATTTGGGGTCCGCAATAAACCGGAGGAGCTCGGTTTGGAACCAGATGGCTTTTCCGATAAAAATGACTTCAATCAACACTGGTTAGCAGGAAGTTCCATTGTGGAAGCGGAACAAGACTGGACATTAAATGAAGCGATGAAAACGAGAGCGTTTTGGGCACTGCTTATTTGCGTAGGTATTCCTTCTCTCGTTAACACAGGGATTACTTTTCATATTATATCAATTTTCGGAAGCAACAAATTAACGCCGGAAATTGCAGCAATCGTATTAAGCCTGATGGCGATCATTGGCATCCCAATGTCATTAGTGTCAGGAATAATTACGGATAAAATCAAATCAAATTATTTGTTAATCATTATCTTTTTGATTGAGATCGCTTTGCTACTCTTGCTAATTGTTACGACAAATACCGTTATCGCTGTTTTATTCGGCATTCTATGGGGAGTGGCAAATGGGCTGGAACGAATTGGTATGAATGTGATCTGGCCGAATTACTTCGGACGGAAATACATCGGCAGCATCAACGGCGTTGGTGTTACTATGATGGTACTTGGTTCAGCATTTGGGCCATTGCCATTCGGAGTCGGTTTTGACGTGTTTCACAGTTATACACCCGTTTTATTAGCTACGTTATTTTTCCCTGCCCTTGGCCTTGTTGCTGCTTTTATCGCGAAAAAACCTATGAAAACAGAATAACCGTGGTCATCAAATGAATAAAAAATGTGCTTAGGCAAAAAAGATACCTGAGCACATTATAATCGTTCCCCTTTTTTCAGTCTTTCGATAAATTCATTTAAATCTTCCTTCTTCACTCGCCAATGCCGGCCTATTTTAAATCCGGGAATTTTATTGTCCTGAACCAGTTTATATGTGGTCATTTCACTTAATTGTAAATACTCGGCAACTTGCGCCACCGTCATGATCTCTTTTGTCATAAGGAGTCCCCCAAACGATTAACATAACATCATCATACCACAAAAATGTTCAGCTTCAACAAAGATTATAGTCAAATATACTCCATTATAAAAGAATCTAGCAAACTATACTCAAAATGACACTTTTATTAAAGTGGGTATGAAATTGGAGGAATCAGGCGGTTTAGCTAGGAAAACAATGATGGATGCGTTTTCTTGCCATTTGGCGGTTTTGCCGATCTGTGCTATGATCTGTTTTGTTGATAAAATCGGATAATAAAAAGCAACATATATAAGAGGTGTACAAATGAACGTTCAGCAATTAAAACAACAATGGTTTGGAAATATAAAGAGTGATATTTTAGCCGGTATTGTCGTCGCCTTGGCATTAATCCCTGAAGCGATTGCCTTTTCTATTATTGCAGGGGTTGATCCAATGGTTGGATTATATGCATCCTTTTGCATTGCCGTCATTATTTCCTTTGTAGGCGGACGCCCGGGCATGATTTCCGCTGCAACCGGCGCGATGGCATTATTAATGTTGCCACTTGTAAAAGAACATGGGCTGCAATATTTATTAGCAGCAACGATTTTAACCGGTGTGATCCAATTTTTGTTCGGTGTTTTTAAAGTCGCAAAAATAATGAAATTTATTCCGAGAGCTGTGATGATCGGTTTCGTCAACGCATTGGCGATATTAATTTTCATGGCTCAAGTTCCACATTTTCTTGGCATATCGAATGCTACGTATCTTTTTGTAGCTATTACCTTGGTCATTGTGTACGTATTACCGCGATTTGTAAAGTCCATTCCGGCTCCGTTAATTGCCATCATTTTATTAACGAGTGTCGCGATTTATGCAAATGTTGATTTACGTACCGTTGGGGATTTAGGAGCTATTTCAAGCACCTTACCGGAATTTTTTATTCCTAACGTACCATTTTCATTGGAAACGTTGGCCATTATTTTTCCATTTTCATTAGCTCTCGCAATCGTCGGGCTGCTAGAATCACTTCTCACCGCTTCGATTGTCGATGACATGACGGATACAGAAAGTGATAAAAATAGAGAATCAAGAGGCCAAGGATTAGCAAACATCGCCACTGGATTTTTTGGTGGAATGGCGGGTTGCGCCATGATTGGTCAATCTGTTATTAACGTTAAATCAGGCGGGCGCGGCCGGCTGTCCACGTTTGTAGCCGGCGCATTTTTAATGTTTCTCATTATTGTACTTGGCGACCTGGTTGTCCAAATACCGATGCCAGTACTCGTTGGGATCATGATTATGGTATCAATCGGTACGTTTGATTGGTCCTCATTTACGTATGTTGTTAAAGCACCGAAAACAGATGCAGCAGTCATGCTTGTTACGGTTGGCATTGTCGTTGCAACTAGCGATTTATCCAAAGGTGTCATTGCCGGCGTGATTTTGAGTGCGGTTTTCTTTGTTGCAAAAATATCAAAAATACACGTTGATAAACAAATAGAGATTGACAGCAACACACTTGCCTTCACCGTAAATGGACAGCTGTTCTTTGCATCTGTCGAAGATTTCACCAATGCTTTTGATTTTACCGTGAAAGACAAAACGATCGAAATAGACTTCACCAATGCACACATTTGGGATGATTCTGCCGTTGGAGCGATAGATAAAGTCGTATCGAAATACCAGGAAAATAATAATCGGATTACATTGAAGGGATTAAACTCCTCGAGCAAAAAAATTATTGATAAGTTAGCTGTGCATCACGTATAATCAATGTAATTGCGAGCGATTGAATGGAAGGGGTGCAACGATGTATAAAAAAATTCTATTGGCCTTTGATGGCTCTGAGCATTCTTTACGAGCGACTGATGAGGCAGCTAAAATCGCTTCACTTGGGGAAAAAAGTATCGTGGAAATTGTACTAGTAGCCGACTTTTCCAAAGCAAAAAGTGATATCCTCCATTCACAAGGCAAGGATGAATTAGAACTTTCCCGGCGAAAGAAACTGTTACCTGCAGAAGAAAAATTAACAGCAAAAAACATATCTTTTGAGATTAATATTTTACACGGAGAGCCTGGTCCAACTATTGTTGATTATGCAAACAAAGGTGATTATGACCTACTTATCATTGGAAGTAGAGGACTAAACACGTTGCAAGAGATGGTATTGGGGAGCGTCAGCCACAAAGTAGCCAAACGCGTTGATTGTCCTGTGCTGATTGTGAAGTAGCTGGTATTTGTTCTGCTTAATTGAAATGTGCCCTACAGGGTAGACTATATTTAAATTGTCTATTCTATAGGGCACACTTCAATTATTTGTTTTCAATTCTTTTAGTTAGGAAAGCTTTATCTTCAGTCCATCGCTTTTATGCAAGGCTCCCTGGCTAGTAATTCACTTTATTTTCATCATAAAGATGTACACCTCAACCCTTACTATTAAACAAGTATTCGACGATTTGATCCATAGCGGAAACATTATCCGTAACTAAAAATACCGGTAAAAGCATAATAGTAAATACAACTGCTAAATTAGCAACGAAAAATTTAACAAATCCATCTAAAACATTCTTCAATGGGAACATCCCCTTTCTGAATTTGTAGTCCGATTTTAAAATAATTGCCTTTATATTGCAATAATTATTCAATAATTATAATAATAATCTCACATGTATTATTCACGTTTTTAAGCTATTTAAAACATTAAAAAGGCATCTCTAAGCCAGAAAGTTAGACTGACGAAACACCTCTTACGACAAGCTTGATCTATTATTTATGAGAATTCGGGAAAGGTCGTGAAATAAATGTAGTTTTTACATTCCAGCTCATGGAATATACTCGCTTTCACCTATGCTGATACAAGTGCGACATCTACTCAAGCTCACTCTGTTCACTCTGATGTCTTCTACGCCGCACACGGAAGGCGAAACATATTCCGGGCTCAACGTTTAAGTCATCTATTCTTGTGAGTAAAGCTAACTTTTCCAGTAGACTCCTCTCACTTCCCGAAGGAGTCAGGCATATTCCATTCGCTAAAATTCCGCATCATTTTAACTTCCCGCACGTTAATCCGAACACCCTTTTTATCGTTCTCCAGACGAGAAAAGCCTCACTTCAATTTTGAGAAGGGCGACAATCCAAAAAGAAAATGGGGGTTGAATCACCTTTGGAAAAGGGATCGCTGTTGCCGCCTCAATTGTCCAGCTGTTTTTGAACAGCATCGATAACAGACACTATTTAAACCTCATAAATTAACTTATAAAATAGGAACAAATGTTTGGAACCTTGTTAAATATTGTGTATAATATAGGTAAGCTAAAGGGGGCAGAAAAATGCTTGTACATAAAGCCTATAAATTCAGATTATACCCGACAAAACAACAAGCCGTCCTGATTAATAAAACGATTGGCTGCACCCGTTTTGTGTTCAATCATTTTCTCTCAAAATGGCATAATACATATCAAGAAACCGGACAAGGACTGTCTTACGGGAAGTGTTCCGCCCGGCTTCCGGAATTAAAGTCTGAATTCCCCTGGCTAAAGGAAGTTGACAGTATTTCACTCCAATCATCTTTGAGAAATCTCTCTGTAGCCTTCGACAATTTTTTTCGTAAACAGGCAAACTATCCACGCTTTAAGTCTAAGAAAAATCAACTCCAATCCTATACAACGAAGTACACCAATGACAATATCCGGATAACCGGGAATAGACTGATACTGCCTAAATTGGGTGTCGTTAAATTCGCTAAAAGCCGGGAGGTTCATGGACGTATAATAAACGCTACAATTAGGCGAAAGCCGAGTGGTAAATATTATGTGTCCATTCTTGCTGAAACAGAGGTTGAGAAAATGACCAAAAAACACTCTACTGTTGGCATCGACCTCGGTCTAGAAAATTTTGCTATTCTGAGTACAGGTGAAACGTTTGGCAACCAGCGATTACTAAACAGGCTCGAACATAAATTAATCAAAGCGCAGCGTATCATGAGTAGACGAACGAAAGGTGGTGCCAACTGGCATAAAGCACGCATTAAGGTTGCATGCATCTATGAAAAGCTGACAAATGCACGCATGGATTTCCTGCATAAACTATCATCCAATATCATCAAAAGCCACGATGTCGTTGGACTGGAAGATTTGCAGGTAATGAACATGCTTAAGAATCACCGTTTGGCTAAGGCAATTAGTGATGTTTCCTGGTCAACATTCAAAAACATGCTGACATATAAAGCGGAGTGGTACGGCAAACAAGTCGTGATCGTATCGAAGACCTTTCCTTCTTCTCAGCTTTGTTCCAATTGCGACTACAAAAACAAAGACGTTAAGAACCTCAGCGTTCGTGAATGGACATGCTCCAAATGCGGCATCCATCATAACAGGGACATTAATGCGGCCAAGAATATTGAAAAAGAAGCGATAAGACTAAACACAACCGTAGGGACTGCGGGGCTAGCCTAATTAAAACTGACCATAAGGTCGGTGTTCTTAGGAATCCCCCACTTCAAACAATCCATGGATTTTAAGTGGCGGGTCGTTCAAATGCTCAACAACTCCCGCACATCATCCTCAGAAAGACTCGACAGCATTGACTCTCCGGGCTGGATAACTTGATCAATCAATTCACGTTTTTTCTGCTGGAGTTTATATATTTTTTCTTCAATCGTTCCTTCTGTAATAAAACGAATCACTTGAACAACTTTTTTCTGCCCGAAGCGGTGGGCTCTGCCAGTCGCTTGATCCTCTACAGCCGGATTCCACCATAGGTCATATAAAATAACCGTATCAGCACCAGTCAAGTTCAACCCTGTACCGCCGGCACGCAATGAAATGAGGAAAATGCTTTTTTCCCCGTTATTAAAGCGTTCGCTCATTTGCACACGTTCCTCTGACGGGGTTCCGCCATGCAAATAAAAATAATCGATGCCTTCCTCACGTAGTTTTTCAATCATAATCTCATGCATGCTCGTAAATTGAGAGAAAATGAGCATTCGCTTGCCATTCGCGATGGAGCTTTTGACTGTCTCCATCAATTGTTCCAGCTTGCCTGATTTCCCTTCATAGTTTTCGATAAACAATGACGGGTGGCAGCATATTTGCCTTAATCGGGTGAGGCCGGCAAGTATTTTCATTCGATTTTGATTAAAACCACCGGCTTGAATTGATTCCGACGCCTCCTGCTGCAATTGACGCAAATAACCGACATACAGATTTTTTTGATCATTCGTCAGCTCGGAAACATGTACGGACTCAATTTTTTCCGGTAACTCTTTCAATACGTCTTCTTTCACTCGTCGTAAAATAAACGGCCGTGTAATCGAAGCAACTTTTTCATGGGCTAATTGTTTGAAGTCGCGCTGGTTCGGCATAAGACCTGGCAAAATAACTTGAAAAATCGCCCAAAGCTCATCAATAGAATTTTCGATCGGTGTGCCACTAAGCGCAAACCGGTGACGTGCTTGAATTTCCCGAACTGCTCGAGACGTTTTCGTTGCATAGTTTTTAATAAATTGTGCTTCATCTAAAATTAATGTTTGAAATTGAATTGTTTTATATAATTCGATATCCTGTCTTGCCGTTGCATAGGACGTGATCCATACATCAGCAGATCCGCTCTCCTGGATTCGCTTTTTCCGTTCTTCCGGTGCTCCAGTCAATACAACTACATTCAAACTGGGAGCGAATTTGTTGCATTCGTTTTTCCAATTGTAAAGCACGGATGAAGGCGCAATGACAAGATGTGGATGATCACTCGGTTCAGACAATAGATAGGCGATACTTTGCAGCGTTTTGCCTAGCCCCATATCATCCGCTAAAATCCCGCCCAAATGATATGCGCTCAATGATTTAAACCATTGATAACCTGCTAGCTGATAACTGCGCACAGATGCCTCCAATTTGTCAGGAAGGGCATACACTTGCTCTTCAGGCGCCTTTAATTGATGTAAAAGCTTGCGAAATGATGGATCGTAATTTTTCTGCGTATCGATCAGTTCATCTACTTGCGTACTGCGATAAACCGGCATTTGGATGTGGCCATCTGCCATATCCGCATGTCGAATATCCATGTCATCAAAAAACTGTTGCATGGATAGAAATTCTTCGCCTTCCAAGGAAACGATTGCCCCGCTATTCATTCGGTAATAGCGTTTTCTTTCGACTAAGGCTTGTAACATTTGATTAACTTCATCGTCATCGACCCCGTTTATATCGAAGCCAATCTCCAATAAATTAGCATCTGAATCAACGCGTACATTCGTACTTGGCGTCGGCTCATGCTCAACGAACAGCTTACGCACGTCTGAAGTTAAGAACAATTCGACATGATCAGCAAGCTTTGGCAAGATGGTATATAAAAAGTCATACAATTGCGCTTCATCTGCCTCGATGTACAGTTCTTTTCCATTATAGTGGAAGTTTGCATGCTCAATTAATTGCATGATTTGCTGTTCTTTTTTAATATCGTGGATAATCATGACGTCTTTTTCTTCATTACCGTTAAAAGGGTCGATTTCATAGCTGCCATAATGGTATTTCAAATCCCCGACAATCGTGTCCGCTTTTGATTCCAAATATAGCTTTGCCTTTAACGGGGTTTGAATAATTTCCTCGGATACTTTTTCAGCAATGGTAACGTCCCCGACATCATTCAATACTGGAAGAACCTCCGACAGAAATACATCTGCCTGCCCCTTTACGATCGGCAATTCATGATCTTTCATTCCGAGTTTTGCAATTTGTTCAAGAACTGGAATTTGTGCTTTCTCCGGAAAATAAAAGGTCCCTTCAGAGAACAAAATTTGATAGTCTTTTAAATACGTCCCGGAAACGTCTTTCATCTCCAGCATTAAATCATTGCCAGTATTTTTTGTTAAGGAAAACTGAAACGGCAATGCCCCTTTTTCCAACTGCACAGATGAAAATTGCTTTACTTCCGTTACTACAGTGAAGTTTCTGTCAGACAACTTTTCAAGTAATTCATATACAAGCAACGGTGGAATAACAATAAATCGATCACCGTGACTTTTTTCATAAAAGGCTGACATCGAATAACTGCTTTCATAAATACGTTCGTTACGTAAAAAGGAATGCAGCATCTCAAACACTTCTACATCCTGCTGTAAAAAATAATGATTATCCGGATGGTACGTAAATTTTTTTGTGAAGTAATGTTCTCTGCCTTGCAATGCATTTTCTAAAAACTCTTCTGCATCGCGTACAACATAGCATCTTTTTGTACCGGTTTTAATCTCCATCAGCATTGTCTGATCATACGCCCATTTACAGTAAAACTCCACTTGCATTGGCATTTTATCAGTTAATACGTCTAATTCACTCTGTTCAGCAGTTGCCGTGATCGCCTGAATAAAACGGTTTGTCGTTTGATAACTTAGACCTGGTTCAACTGTATTCGAGCGGTTCGCAATACCAAAAAGCACCGCGACAATATGCTTGCATGAACCATACGTATCGAAAGCCGGACAGTCGCAATAAGCCTTAATCGTTCCATGATGAAAATTACTCATGTTAATTTCAACAAAATACGCTTCAGTTCCATGGACAGTAGCAGTCCATACATCGTAATTCATATCAAATAATAAATCATTTACTTGGTCATTTTTATAATAAGCCAGTCCCCGCTTGTAAACAAGGGACGGAAACATGTGTTGAATGCTCGCTTCACGTATCGTTTTCAAAACGAAATACCCTACTTTCTGCTATATGTTTAATGTTCTATTATAACCGAAATTCTCTGATTTGTTAAATGAAGCAAGTAAAGTAAAGAAAAGCTTAAGCGCCCTGATCACCCTCAGGCATAGATTAAGCAAGAAATCGTAGTGGCGGTTATTGCCACGAAGAGTTATCGCTTAAGACCTCGAGGGGCTGGGCGCTTAAGCTAGACAGCTATGCGCAGAATTTTATGCCTTCCTCTTAGCCAACAAAACAACTTCAAGAGGTCCTCACCCTTTTTTGTGCCTTTAGAAAAATATAGCCATAAAAAACGAGCGACATCAAAACCGATCCGGCCGAGGCAAAATAGATAACCTGGTAATCAAACATGAAGGCAAGCTGCCCAAATACCATTGCGCCAATACCTACTCCTAAATCAAAAAATGAAAAAAAGGTAGCATTTGCTATTCCTTTTCGATTATCAGGTGACTTGTCCACTGCCCAAGCCTGCAATGCGGGCTGTATACTGCCAAATCCCAGTCCATACAATCCTGCAGCTACCAACATAACGGGCGTATTCGGCAACCAGGCAAGCAGCAACATCGCTATAAAAATAAAAACCGCACCTGGCGGAAACACGTAAGAATGACCAAAACGATCGTATATTTTCCCTGCGAATGTGCGAGATAACATTAAAAAGGCAGCAAAACAAAGGAAGTATAATTCGATTCCGTCAATCCCCTTTTCTGCCGCATATAGCGGAAGGAACGAAGCAATTCCACCAAAGGTAACGGTAATGAAAAATAGTAAAAAAGCTGGCTCAATTGCGCTCTTTTCAAAAATATCAAATTTAACCGTCGTCGATTTATGCGGTGATTGCTCGACTTTTTTATAACGGATGATGACGGAAAATAAAAATGCAATGAATCCGAGACCGGCACAAATTAAAAATAATTGCATAAACGATATCGCACCAACAAGCGTCAGGCCGAGCGACGGACCTATAGCTAAGGCTAAATTACCGGATAACCCAAAATAGCCCATCCCTTCCCCGCGCCGTTTGGGCGGAATAAGATCTGTTGCAATCGTTCCAGTTGCCGTCGTTGAAAAGCCCCAACCAACCCCTTGCACAATTCGCATAATAAATAAAAAAATAATGCTTGCAGCAAAAGCAAATGAGCCAACGGAAAAGACAAATAAGCTCAATCCAATCATATATACAAGGCGCCTTCCTTTATTATCCAACGCATGGCCGGCATAAGGTCTGAATAGCAATGCAGAAAAAGTAAAGACACCGACGATAAGTCCAATTAATTGATCACTTCCACCCAACTCCTTTACGAATAACGGAAGCGTTGGAAGCGTCATTTGAAAGCCTAAAAATATAAAAAAGTTTGCAAAACAAATAAGGATGAAATCTCGTGACCAAATTTTATCCTGCGCTGATCCCATTTGTCCTTGCATACCTGTTTTCGAATTCATAGGAATATATTCCCTTCTTTCCTTACTCGAAATATATTATACATGACTTGATAGACGTTTAACATTATTGTGTTTAGTTATTTTCTTATGTATAGCAGCGAATTATTATTATCTTCCTTGAGGCCCGGGAGTTTGACACTTAGATAATAATAAATTGACTCAAAAGCCTTTCATGGCTTTATTTTTTTGTCAAATTCACAATATAATTATTGAGTACTATTTAGTACTATGATAAAATGGAGGCAATACATAGGATTTGAGGGGTTTCATGCGTATTAAAAAAAGTG
>NZ_JBPYCR010000045.1:0-25634 GCF_051846915.1 Virgibacillus sp. W0181 | reverse complement strand
TTTTATGGTGCTGTTGTACATAATTTGGTCCCAGTTCATGATAAGGTTCTCCTGTCTTTAAAATATTGAAAGCAATGGTTAAAAGTAAATGTGCCGAAGCCATATTTGCTTTTTTCTTTCCTTGTCGTTTGGCTATTCTTTTTCGATGTGCGGTTATTCGATTATGCTGTCTCGATGTGCCTAATACACATTCTATTGCCGTCGTTTTTAACGCTTTATTCCCTTTTGGCACTTTTGTGTTCTTTTTTTTTCCGGCACTTTCATTATTCCCTGGACTTACACCTGCCCACGATGCAGCACGTTTGGGACAATTATCGAAGACGGACATATCAACACCCATCTCGGCAACAAATACAGCGGCTGAATCCTTGTTTACACCAGGAATGGTATCAAGAAGCTCTACTTCTTTCCGATAGGGTTCTAAACATTGGTCGATTTGTTCTTCTAAGTTTCTCAATGTTTTCTCCAGATATATCATGTGTTCCCAATGATAGCGAAGCATATCCCGATGATGACGGCGAATTCGACCATTGATGGATTCCGCTATGTCTGTTAGACTGGCCTTTACACGCTTATGCACCATTTTTTGAAGTTCCTTCACTTCGATTTTTTCACCATTTATAATGGCCTCTAATATTTTACGCCCCGATTTACCAAAAATATTAGATAGAACAGAAGTAAGTTTGATGTTGGCATCCTGAAGAATTTTATGGATACGATTCTGTTCAGCCGTACGGTTATTAACCAGCTTTTTACGGTAACGGGTAAGGTCCCGTAAATCCCGAATATCTTCAGGTGGGACAAAGCTACCTTCAATGAGTCCGCTTCGTAATAGTTTGGCTAACCACTCGGCATCTTTAACATCCGTTTTCCTTCCCGGGACATTCTTTACATGTTTGGCATTGGCAAGCACAAGACGAAAGTGATTTTCGAGAATATTCCATACCGGTTTCCAATAAACACCCGTACTTTCCATCACGGCATCCGTTACTTTCATCGATGTCAACCAATCATTTAGTTTTAATAAACCTTTTGTAGATGTTGAAAAAGATTCGATGGACTTTTTTGGTCGTTTGTCTAAGGGACCATATAAGACACAAGCGACCACTGTTTCCTGGTGCACATCCAAACCTGCACATCTCTCAATCATTGCTTCCATGGGAGAATCACCTCATCATCAAATTAACAATACAAATGACAGTAGTTTTCTTGCGAAATTTTTGTATACGTGATCAAGTCACAATAGATGGTACTTCTGTACTGCCACAACCAGTTTCTTACGCGGGGTAATCCCTTTTGAGGATCCACCATTGTATTTTCGATCTGGTCGTATTGTTATTAACTGTATTGTCATTAAATAATAAAGGTATACTCCCAATCAAGATTAAAAATTCATTTTCATGATAGATGGTGGCTCGCTCAAGGCGAGCCATGGTGGTTTCTTACCTTTTAAAAAAAGCGCTAGCGTCCTCACAGGCTAAAAGCGCAACATCCCGGGGCTGCACGTAAATGCTCGCCCCACCGAAAAGATTTGCACTAGCACATCGTGTGCGTCGAAGCTAGACAGCTATGCGCTAAATTTCATACATTACTGTTTATCAACGCAAAAATGTTACGATACGTATTTATCTTATCATGCCCATTCAAAAAAATCATTTAATCGAACAAGTGGATATCTGATCCTGTTTTATGCTATACTAGTATAGCTGTCAGATCATATGCACTCGATTCGTAAAGAGGCCACCATGTTCATGGTAGAAGCCTTTTTTTCACTATTGGAATGTATAGAAATAAGGCATTGAATAGTAATTTATCGGGTATTTATACTACGTTTTCTAAGCACTTTAAGGAAGTTTGGACGTTTTTCAATAAAATAACAAGGGTAATTAAATATACGAAGGATTTGTCTGCGCTACTTGTCAAATCCTTGAATTTCCTTAGAGTCCAGGAAAAATAGGAGACAAGCAAAAATTTTCATAAAGAAAAAGGAGTAGACAAAATAGTGACTACATTTAATGAATTAGGAGTATCAGATCCTATATTAAAATCTTTAACATCAATGGGATTTGAAGAAGCAACACCGATCCAGGCGGAAACGATTCCCTATGCAATGCAAGGGGAAGACGTTATTGGACAAGCACAGACAGGAACAGGAAAAACAGCTGCTTTTGGAATACCAATGATTGAAAAATTTGAAAGAAATGCCCGGAAGATTCAAGGACTTGTTGTAGCGCCAACGAGAGAGCTAGCCATTCAAGTGGCAGAAGAGATTAATCGATTGGGAAGAAATAAAGGAATTCGAGCTCTACCGGTATATGGCGGACAACATATGGAAAGGCAAATTCGTGCATTAAAGGATAGACCTCAAATTGTTGTTGCTACACCAGGAAGATTACTGGATCATATTCGCAGAAAAACAATACGGACGGAAAATATAGAACTCGCTGTATTGGATGAAGCAGATGAAATGCTGAATATGGGCTTTATTGATGACATTCGCGATATTTTAAAAGGCATCCCTGAAGAAAGACAAACGCTTTTGTTTTCCGCTACGATGCCAAAAGAAATTCGTGACATTGCAACAAACTTAATGAAAACTCCAAAAGAGATCAAAGTTAAAGCAAAAGAAATGACCGTTGAAAACATTGATCAATTTTTTGTTGAAGTACCAGAAAAATTTAAATTCGATACGTTAACAAATCACTTTGATATTCATGCTCCAACTTTGGCCATCGTATTCAGCCGAACTAAAAAACGTGTTGATGAAATTACGGAAGGGCTGCAAGCAAGAGGTTTTCGTGCAGAAGGAATTCACGGTGATTTAACGCAAGGAAAGCGGATGTCCGTATTAAACAAATTTAAAAACGGGCGTGTCGAAGTGCTTGTAGCGACAGATGTTGCTGCTCGCGGACTTGACATTTCCGGTGTAACACACGTATATAATTTTGACATTCCGCAAGATCCGGAAAGTTATGTACACCGTATTGGCCGTACGGGACGAGCTGGTCGTACAGGGGAAGCAGTTTCTTTTGTAACACCTCGTGAAGTGGCCCACTTGAAGTTAATTGAAAAAACAACGAAAAGTAAAATGAAGCGAATTATGCCACCTACCAATCAAGAGGCACAGCGCGGTCAACAGCAGATGACTGTTGATAAAATACTGAAAACAATTGAAAAGAACGATTTAAAAACGTATCACGAAACCGCTAATGAACTGTTGGAAGACAATGATTCCATTACTGTTATTTCAGCTGCTTTAAAGCTGTTAACAAAAGAACGTAAAAACACTCCGGTTCGGATTTCATCCATCCAACCAGTCAGCGTGAAAAACAACCATCGCGGTAGAGACAATAAACGCAGACCGGAAGGAAAAAGATTTTATGGTAAAAGAAATCAAGGGGGACGCAATCAAAGCGGCGGACGTAACAGAAAAGGGAATTTTCAGAAACGCAGAACCCGTTAATTCATAATATTATGATCGTAAAGGAAAGAAGCTCTATTTAAACGGATAGAGCTTTTTTATTTTGAACAGCAATAACGATCCAAGTATACAAGTTATAAAATAATAGTAAAATTAATTCATGAATGGAGCGTTTATGATACGATAAGTTTTAGAAATGGAGGGTTTATTATGAGATTACCGCCGAAAAACAATATCGCAGTCGACGCGATAAAAGCATGGAAGATTACGGCATCTATCTATGTGGGCTTTTTTTGGCTGCTGACGATAGCCGCATTTATTTTATCATATATATATGAGATTCCCTTGTGGTATAGCCTCATCGCAGCTGGTGTTGGATTACTTGAAATATATTTAATGATTATATTGATTCCCAAGCTGCGATATAGAAGATGGAGATATGAAATTTTCGAACAAGAAATTTATATCCAGCACGGAATATTGATCGTTACACGGACATTGGTGCCTATGCTCCGGGTTCAGCACGTGGATACGAAACAAGGCCCGATTTTAAAACGTTTTAGGTTGGCAACGGTAACGATTTCGACTGCAGCAACGACGCATGAAATCCCTGCTTTGCTGGAGAAAGATGCATCGGATCTACGGGATCGAATTTCGACACTGGCAAAGGTGGATGAAGATGATGTCTAAGGAGCAGCGACTGCACCCGATAGCTATCATTTTCAACCTCGTCTTTTTTATCCGGCATTTTATTGTTGCATTTGCAGCTGCATTCTTCGGTTTAAAAGACCAAGCGTTTATGTATGTTATATTAGGTGTTGTAGCTATTATTTTATTGTTTTTGATAGGGAGCATTCTTTCGTGGTGGCGGTTTACATATCAAGTGTTCGACGATGAGATTAGGATCGAACATGGCGTATTCATTCGTAAAAAAAGGTATATTTCTAAGAATCGAATCCAATCAATTGATTTGACGGCAAATGTTCTCCATCGGATGTTTAAGCTTGTCAAAGTACAAATTGAAACGGCAGGGTCGGGAGATGGTGCTGAAGGGTCGTTAAGCGCCGTTAAACGGAGTGGAGGGGAACGAATCCGAAGAGAATTGAAATCAAGTAATACAGCGACCGAAACAGAAGATACGCATGAGAAAAAGGAACAACCGTCTGAAAAAATTTTGTTCAAGCGATTATTTATTGCCGGGACGACTTCTGGCAGTATTGGCGTCATTTTGGCTATTGTTGCATTAGGTTCGCAGCAGTTGGACAATTTAATCCCCGAAAGCTTTTTTGAAGATACTGTCACTTGGGTGATTGGATTAAGTATAATATTTATTGTTGGGCTAATCTTTAGTTTACTTCTTTTGGTCTGGTTACTTGGTATTGCAGGTACAATGATTAAATATGGGAATTTTACGATTACCAAAAATAAAGATGAACTTTTTATTACAAGAGGTTTATTGGAAAAGAAACAACTGACCATTCCGTTAAAACGTATCCAAGCCGTTGGAATGAAGCAAAACATGATCCGACAGCCGTTCGGGTTTGTCACCTTATTTGCAGTTGTCGCCGGCGGTTCTTTGGACAAGGGGGAAGATTTTCCGGTACTGTTTCCAATTATGAAAGAATCTGAAGTGGAACAATTTCTCCAAACTTATTTACCGACTTATGCCAATTCGACCGCACCATTAAATTCGTTGCCAGCAAGAGCCGCAAAATTTTATTTATTGCGCTCATCTATTTTGCTTATTATCATCACTGCAGCCGTTGCTTATTTCTTTCCGGCATTTATTTGGATACCGATTGCGTTGCTGATCCTTAGTTTGCTAATTGGCTATTTACGCTATAAGGATGCAGGATACGTAATCGAAAACAAGCGGATAACCATACAAATGCGTGCACTAAGCAAAGTGAAAATGCTTATGTATCATCGTCGAATCCAAGCATTTGAAGATAAACAGCATAAGGTTCAAAAAATACAACGATTGGCAACCGTAACATTCTCCATCATTGGATCACTTGGAGCAGGAACCCACTATACGTTAAAAGACATGGATGAAAAAGACGCCTCTAAATTACAAGAATGGTATTCCTACCGTTTGTAAAAATGGGCTAAGGGTATGAAGTATGAAATGCATTTCCAGAAGCGAAAAAAGGTGTTTTAGCCAAAAAATCCGAACGGAAATCCAAAATTCTTTCGTTAGAATTTAGATTCGTTCGGATTTTTCTTTGCAACAGTTGGAAATGTAGTGTTTTGGTAATGTCTCGGTCTTTTTACTTTTTTCTTTTATGATGTAAATGGATTACTACTCCGCGGGCCACGCGGATGTTTGCATCATCGACTTGTCCTTCTTTTTCTTCTTCTTTTCTCCCCCAGCTTCTAACAATAAAAAGTAGAGCGTAAGCGTAACTTCCCAATTGAGTCACTTTTAACAGTCCCCCGGCAAGCTGTTGGTCATAAATGGCTGTCATAACCGGAAGTAAATCACCGGCAACCGCCTCATAAAATGGATAGTGTGCTTTTTGAACGACAAGAAAGAAGAATCCAATTGGCATTAATAAGATTGATGTAAAAAATATATAACCGACCCGGGTTAAATAAGCTGTATTACTTACTTCCGGCACAGGGGAAATAATAACCCACCACATGAAGAACGCATGTATGACAAGAATAACTTGTGCCAGAATGAGTAACACACTATTTTCTTTTAACATATTAAAAACAGTTGGCAACAAATAAATCGTCAGTAATCCGTTAAACGCTATCGCTGTAAGCCAAGGGTGACCAAGAATTTTAATCATAAATTTCATTTTGTAATTCCAGAAATAACCGCGAATAAATACAGGTGGTAAACTTAGTATAAATAAAGGAACAGCGATAAAAAAGATTATGGCCAATTGCAGCACATGTGCACTGAACAAGTAGTCGCGCGCTACAACGGCAACTGGGGTTCCTTGTACGATATAGACAAGGGATATAGCTGCGAAAAAATATTGCTTCTGGTTTGTGTTCACTTCAAATCGGTACGAACGAACAAATGTTTTGATGTAGAAATAAGCTAACACGGTAATCAAAATGAACCAGATCGGATTGAACAATTGATACCATACATAATTGGTAAGGATGGAACTGTCCATGATTGGTACACCACCATTAGAATTAATTTTCTATTGCAGCAAACAGTTGTTCATAAAAGTTCGCATTGTAGTCTATCTTATCAAACAAATAGACAAAAGAAAAAAACGCATGGTGCAATAAATGGTATTCATCAGCCCAATTAGTAAAATCATGCGCTTTTCCGTTATTAAAATAATTGGCTGATAATACCTATAAAGACGAGAACTCCAAGGATAATCCAAAGAATATTTTTCTGCAGTTTTTTCACCGCTCGTCTTTTTTCCCATCGATTCGGATCAAAGGAAATAGAATCGGAACGACGTTTCTTATAATTTCGGCTGATGGAAAAAGGCTGTGCATTCACAAGTAAGAGTGGACCTAATGCAAACCCGCCAATAAATCCAAAAATATGGGCATAAATATTAATGCCTGGTCGAATAAATGTCATTACAAGTCCGATTATAAAAATCGTTAATACAATTTGTGCATTTGCCTGATCAATTAAATGTTTACGGAAAACAACCATAAATACGTAAATGCCGAATAAACCATAAACGGCTCCTGATGCGCCGAGATGCGGAATGTTTGACGTTGGATCGATTACGTAAGTGCCTATATTTCCGGCAAGACCGGCTAGTAAATAGAAAGAAACAAACTTAAATCTCCCTATCATTTGTTCTAGTGCAGGCCCAAACAAAACTAATGCGAATGAATTAAATAGTACATGCATCAGCCCCCCGTGCAAAAAGACTGGTGTAATAAGCCGCCAGTACTCTCCGTATAAAACCGATAGATTATGCCCGATTCCCCATTGGAATATTTGTATTCCGATGGATAAATGCAATAAATCCGTGACGAGCCATAGAACCAGGTTAATGATAACGATAGCAGATACAATGGGGTAGTAGTTCATAAATTCTTTTAAGCTTTTTTCCGTCCGAATAAACATATTTAACCTCCAAAAACGATTTATTATAAAAGAAAAGGGTCAGTGCCTTTTCCATAAGGTCATAAAGTATAAAAATTTGTGCATAGCTGTCTAGCTTCGACGTACAGGATGTTCTAGTGCAGGCGACGCCACAGGACGTGGCGTTCTAAGCCTGCCAGCGCCCAGCCCCTCGAGGTCTTAAGCAATAATTCTTCGTGGCAAAAACCGCCACTACGATTTCTTGTTTAAACTATGCCTGAGGCTTACCAGGACGCTTGCGTTTTTCTTATATATATATTAATCAACTAATCAATGTTATTGTCCCATGTTGGCAACTATTGTACGATATGACTATTACCCATTAATTATAATGGTACATTTCATAAAACGAAAGGTTCGCGATTAAATGATTATTGGAATAGGTTTAGACATTATTGAATTAGATCGAATTAAGCGGCTTTCACATAGAACGGATCGATTTGCACATCGTATTTTATCAGGGCGTGAGTTATCCCTTTTTACGAAGTTGCAAAATAATAAGAGGAAAACAGAATTTTTAGCAGGTCGATTTGCTGCAAAGGAAGCATTTGCCAAAGCAACAGGACGTGGAATAGGAAAGTTAAGCTTTCAGCATATCGAAGTTTTACGGAAAACAACTGGTGCTCCAATGATTCAGGCGCAAAGATACGAAACAAAAAAAATATTTGTTTCCATTACACATAGTAAGGAATACGCCGCTGCACAAGTGATAATTGAGGAAAACTAGTTGCACAAGCCCTGCATATTTCAAGAGGTTGTCTCATATATTTTAGTGCGGACAGGAAGGAACGTAAAGGTTGTTTCCGTACAAAAATGAGACAGGGGAGATATGTCTATGGGTAAAAGGAACAATCGTTTAATCGTCATGATTTCTTTAGGCTTGATTTTATTATTAGCTGCTTGTGGTGAAAAGTCGCAAGAAAGCGTAGTTAAAAAGCTGGAAGAAAACGTGGAGGCGATGGACGGTTATAAAGCACAAGCGGTTATGGAAATGAGTACAGGGCAGGAAGAACAGAAATATGAAATTGATGTGTGGCACAAAAAGGAAAACTTTTATCGAGTGTCGCTGACGAATGATAAGGATGAAAAAGGCGGGCAAGTAATCCTTAAAAACGAAGATGGTGTATTTGTCCTGACACCAGCGTTAAACAAAAGCTTTAAATTTCAGACAGATTGGCCTGATAACAGCAGTCAACCTTATTTATACCAATCATTAGTCGATGATGTATTGAAGGATAACGAAGCAACATTTGAAGCAACGGATTCTCATTATGTATTTTTAACAAAAACGAATTATCAAAGCAACAATAACCTGCCGTATCAAGAAATTTACTTTGACAAAAAAACGTATGCACCTGCAATGGTAAAAGTTTTGGATAAAGATAAAAACGCTCTTGTAGAAGTAACTTTTTCCAACTTTGAACTCGATCCATCGTTTAAAGAGTCTGACTTTAAAATGGATGAAAGTATGGATAATAAACAAGAAGAAGCGAACGCACCAGTGATGGAGGATGAACAAGCAACTACATTGGAAGTTATCTTCCCACTGAAAACAATCGGATCTGAATTAGTAGAAAAGAAAGAAGTGAATTTGGAAAATGGCAAACGAGTCATCTTGACCTTTGAGGGCGAGAAGAAATTTACCCTTATTCAAGAGAAACAAGATGTCGTACCAACCTTCTCCTCACCAAAAGAAGTAAAGGGAGATATTGTAAACTTAGGCCATGCCATCGGTGCATTGTCTGAAAATGCAATTGAATGGACAAATAACGGTATCGACTATTATTTAGCGAGTGAGGAATTAACAAAAGAAGAATTAATTGAAGTAGCGGCTTCAGTGCAAGGTAAAGAAGTAAAATAACTGTCAAATAAACATGCATGTACACAAGTGTTTAGTTAAGAAAAGCGCAAGTGCTCTGCTTAGAAATGTAGCGACTGCGCCAGACGGGGGCTGGTGGTTCGATATTGGGACTGTAGCTACGCTTTCGTCCCACCGAAAAGAATTGTACGTCGAAGCTGGACAGCTATTTAAGAAAAACGCAAGCGCCCTTGTAAGCCTCAGGCATAGCTTAAGCAAGAAATCGTAGTGGCGGTTATTGCCACGAAGAGTTATTGCTTAAGACCTCGAGGGGCTGGGCACTGGCAGGCTTAGAACGCCACGTCCTGTGGCGTCGCCTGCACTAGAACATCCTGTACGTCGAAGTTAGACAGCTATGCACAAAATTTTATACTTTATGACCTTACAAAGAAAAATCCTAACGGTGATCCAAAATTCTTCTATTAGAATTTGAATTCGTTTGGATTTTTCTTTTTGCTTAGATAAGATATACGTACGCATATATTGCTTTAAGTGTGGATATATCTTCCCGAGTGCGGATATATTGCTTTTGAGTGTGGATATATCTTCCCGAGTGCGGATATATTGCTTTTGAGTGTGTATATACCTTCCCGGGTGCGGATATATTGCTTTAAGTGTGGATATATCTACCCGGGTGCGGATATATTGCTTTTGAGTGTGTATATACCTTCCCGAGTGCGGATATATTGCTTTTAAGTGTGGATATATCTTCCCGAGTGCGGATATATTGCTTTTAAGTGTGGATATATCTTCCCGAGTGCGGATATATTGCTTTTGAGTGTGGATATATCTATCCGAGTGCGGATATATTGCTTTTGAGTGTGTATATACCTTCCCGGGTGCGGATATATTGCTTTAAGTGTGGATATATCTTCCCGAGTGTGGATATATTGCTTTTGAATGTGGATATATCTACCCGGGTGCGGATATATTGCTTTTGAGTGTGGATATATCTACCCGAGTGCGGATATATTGCTTTTAAGTGTGGATATATCTTCCCGAGTGCGGATATATTGCTTTTAAGTGTGGATATATCGTTCCCGAGTGCGGATATATTGCTTTTGAGTGTGGATATATCTATCCGAGTGCGGATATATTGCTTTTGAGTGTGGATATACCTTCCCGGGTGCGGATATATTGCTTTAAGTGTGGATATATCTACCCGAGTGCGGATATATTGCTTTAAGTGTGGATATATCTTCCCGAGTGCGGATATATTGCTTTTAAGTGTGGATATATTTTCCCGAGTGCGGATATATTGCTTTTGAGTGTGGATATCCCGTCCCAAATACGGGTATGTCGCTTTATACACATCAACTACGTATAGTCCTACCATTTGAAGACATGTAATAAATTTCCCGTCCTGTAACCGTTCGTATGTAGTGAGCAGCGCTATTAGTTATGTCCAGGTTTTATTTTATTTTTAATAAAGAAATATCGAATAAATGTGCCACGATGTTAATTGATTCCTTTAAATAAAGGGAACTCTTACAATTCCAGTTGAAAATGTAGCAATTATCGAGTAAAATTCATACATTAATATTTTTATAGCTCACTATACGTAAGGTGATTGGAAGGAGCTTCCGAATCGTGACAAATCAGATGGTCCGAAAGACTTGGGCCGAGATTGATCTTAATGCAATAGGGTATAATATTGAACAAATTAGAAATACGTTGCTCCCAACAAGTAAAATAATCGCCGTTGTCAAAGCGAATGCGTATGGACATGGTGCGGTAGAAGTCGCGAGAAAAGCCTTGGAGTCCGGAGTCGCTTATTTAGCAGTATCTTTGTTGGAGGAAGCTTTGGAGCTGAGGGAAGCAAATATCGATGCCCCTATTCTAGTCATAGGATGGGTTCCACCAGAGGCTGCGGTGATCGCATCCGAGAAAAATATTACATTGACTATTTATCAAATAGACTGGCTGCAGGCTTTGAAAGAAATCCGCTTACCAAAAATGTTGAACGTGCATATGGAATGGGATACCGGAATGGGGAGAACCGGCATCCGAACAGAAGCAGAATTAATTGCTATCATGGATGAATTAATTGAAAACCAATGCATATACTTAACTGGGGTGTATACACATTTCTCGACGGCAGATGAGGTTGATAATACCTACGTTTTAAAACAAAAAGAGCGGATCAAACAATTGACTGTTGCTTTTGAAAAAAAATGGATGAGCCCGGTTGATTTTCATATGAGCAACAGTGCCGCTGCCATAATGTATCCCCGGGAAACACAACAATATATTCGTCTCGGTATTTCTATGTATGGTTTATATCCTTCCGAAGAGGTGAAAAGACAGACTCCCATCCGATTAAAACCAACATTTTCATTGCATAGTCAATTAATTCATGTGAAAAAAGTGTCAGCAGGCGAATTTATCGGCTATGGTGCTACGTATCAAACAAAAGAAGATGAATGGATCGGGACTATTTCCATCGGGTATGGTGATGGCTGGATTCGAAACTTACGGAGTTCTTCTGTACTTGTAAACGGCAAGCTCATGCCCATTGTCGGTCGAATCTGCATGGACCAAACGATGATACGATTGGATAAACCGTATAAAATTGGTACAATGGTTACACTAATTGGTAAACAAGGGGATGCTGAAATTAAAATGGAGGAAATTTCCGATCGCCTAAATACGATTAATTATGAAGTTCCATGTATGATCAACGCCCGAGTTCCGAGAATCTATGTGAATTAATCATTCTTTTTAGTAATCCTTGATCATACCTTTATATGAAATGGAAACACCTTCTCGGCTGAATTATTATTTCTAAAAAATTTAATCTGTAATTATTCATCCGAATAAATCCTTTTTTCATTATAATATATTTTTTTCAAATGCGGGAAAAGCTTTTGCAAAGCCTATAATTTCATGCTATGATAAAATGGATAAGTATTATATGGACGTTGAGAAATCTTCGGAGGTGTATGGTGTTGTCAGAGAGTTTACAGGAGATCTTAGTAAGATTACCACAAAATCTGATAAACGAGGTGGACGGATTGGCGAGGTATGAAAATAAAGATTTAAGCGACTTTATTTATCAGGCAACTAAAAGTCATCTGAAGCACAAAAAGTACGAACGTTTTCAGCAGCTTCGCGAAACCATGCAAAAAGGCTACGAAGAGATGGCACGAATCAACTTGTCGTTATCTTCTGAGGCTTTCCTGGCGGAGGAGGAAGCTAAAAATACGCTGGACCGCTCTGTGATCGGGGTGTAGGCCTTTGATCGTTCAAAGAGGCGAAGTATATTTCGCCGATTTATCCCCGGTCGTCGGGTCCGAGCAGGGGGGGATAAGACCAGTATTGATCCTGCAAAATAATATAGGCAATCGATTTAGTCCTACGGTAATTGTAGCGGCGATTACTGCTCAAATCCAAAAAGCTAAACTGCCGACACATGTGGAAATCGATGCAAAGCGTTATGGATTTGATAGGGACTCCGTTATTTTGCTTGAACAAATTAGAACATTGGATAAACAACGACTTACTGATAAAATAACAAAATTAGATGAAGAAATGATGAAGAAAATTGATCACGGCTTGGAAATTAGCTTAGGTCTTGGCTTCAAAGAAATGTACGATCAATAGAAAGGCAATGCCCCCTTACTCGTTAGGAGGGGTTTTTTAATTGTCTTTTTTAATTAAAAAGTAATGAATTCTGCTTTACATGCTAAAAAAATGTTCTATATATTTAAAAAACAAAGATATTTCCACATAAATTTTGTTCAATTTATTCAGCATTTAGATCTTTATTATGGTAATATACGTGTAACGTATTTTAATACAATAATAATTTAAAAGCTTATTATATGTCATGGGGGTAGAGTGAGTGATGGACTCGAAAGTAGGGAGAATCGTAATAAATAATAGTGATGTTATTGTGCAAATGTGGATGGAAGAGGTTGCTGACCTACAAAAAAATGGTGGCTACACAAGTACGATATCAGATGAATTATTTGAAAGTACGAACAGGGAATTTGTGAATGTTATTTTCTCAAGCATTACAAACAAAGAAACAGGTTCAACACTACAAAACTTTTCGGAAAAGCTGATTAATCTTGGTTGGCCTTTAAGTTACATTACAGATGGGCTACAAGTGTTCCGTCGTGTAACGATTGATTTAATCTGGAGTAAATCAGAAGGAATTAAGAATGAAGAAATTATGCCTATATTGAAAAGAGTCGATGATTGGGTTGAACCAATCATACGAGAGTTAGTTAATGAGTACTCAAGTAGCTGGGAGCATATCGTGTCCTTACAGCATTTAGCTTTGAAGGAGTTGTCTGCACCACTCATTCCGGTAATGGATAACATTACAGTTATGCCGCTTGTCGGAACGATAGACACCGAGCGGGCCAAATTGATTATGGAAAATTTACTGGATGGGGTGATGAAACATAATTCAGAGGTTGTCTTAATTGATATTACAGGCGTCCCTGTTGTTGATACGATGGTAGCCCATCACATAATTCAAGCGGCTGACGCTGTACGTCTCATCGGCAGTGTGTGTATATTAGTCGGCATACGTCCGGAAATTGCTCAAACGATTGTTAATCTAGGAATTGATTTGGAAAATTATCCAACAAAAAGCTCTTTAAGAAAAGGCTTCAAGGCAGCGTTGGAAATGACAGGTCGGAAAATTGTTGACACGAATACGGAAACAGATGATCTCAAAAATTTAATTAAATCTTTAAATAAGGAGTGATCGCGTGCGAATACCAATTCTGAAACTATCAAATTATTTGCTCGTTTCAATCCAAACGGAAATTGATGATCAATCCGCTATCAAATTTCAGGAGGATTTGTTAGACAAAATACATAAGACGGGTGCATCAGGTGTCGTTGTAGATCTAACCTCCGTCGATGTTATAGATTCATTTATTGCTAAAGTACTGGGAGATGTTGTTACAATGTCAGATCTCATGGGGGCTAAAGTAGTATTAACCGGAATTCAACCAGCAGTGGCAATGACTTTGATTGACTTAGGCATTCACCTCAACAATGTGACCACCGCTTTGAATTTGGAACAAGGCCTGAGTAAATTACATCAGGAATTGGGGGAATGATGAAAATGACATCCCAATCCCGCGTAAATATAATAAAAGAATGGGATATTGTAGCTGCCCGTCAATTGGGAAGAACTATAGCAAAGGAAATAGGCTTTAGTTCCGTTGATCAGGCAAGAATTGCTACAGCAATATCCGAACTCGCACGCAATATATATTTATATACCGAAGAAGGTATGATTTGTCTTGAATTAATAGAAGAAGGAATACGTAAAGGGATTTGTGTTAAAGCTGAAGATGCTGGACCGGGTATTCAGGATATTAGTAAAGCTATGGAAGATGGCTTCACCACTTCGGGAGGGTTGGGTGCCGGATTACCTGGGGTTAAACGTTTAATGGACGATTTTCAAATAAACTCATCTGACAAAGGGACTACCATCAATTCAATTAAATGGTTGCGCTAAAAAATACGATAACATATTTATTTTATAACACTGCCCTTCAGCAACTAACAAGAAATCTTTATAACCATCACATATAATCGGAATAGTAGACTGTAACATGCCCGAATTATACGTTGCATGAAAATAAAACGATGGGGCAGAGGAGGGTGCATGTGGAAAATACGATTCAATCTGATGTAAACGAGTATAAAAACCAATTAAAAGTATATATTGAAACACAAGATGAGCAGGCGTTATATGTGGCCGAACAAATAAGTAAATCATTTATTAAAAGCAATATACTGCCTGAAGAAATAGTTAACATACATATTCAAGCGTTGCAAGAACTCTATCCTCAATTAAGTGCGGACATTAGTGCTTCTATGAGTTTTTTGCTTGAAACAATGATTTCTTACGGAGTGGCACATCAAGAAGTACAGGATTTGAGAGAGGAGCAGTTTGCATTGCGTTCGGAAATACAAGTTGCCGCAAACATGCAAAATACGTTTTTGGCTACGAATAAACCGGATATTGAAGGTCTCGATATTGGAGCAATATCAGTTCCAAAACATCAAATGAATGGTGACTACCATTATTTTATCAAAGGAAATGATGGCTCACTCGGGATTGCCATTGCCGATGTCATTGGAAAAGGAGTTCCGGCTGCATTATGTATGTCTATGATAAAATATTCGGTGGACAGTTTTTACGAA
The DNA here is from genome assembly GCF_051846915.1 of Virgibacillus sp. W0181. Taxonomy (NCBI): domain Bacteria; kingdom Bacillati; phylum Bacillota; class Bacilli; order Caryophanales; family Bacillaceae; genus Virgibacillus; species Virgibacillus sp. W0181. The sequence goes on along the minus strand of NZ_JBPYCR010000045.1, from coordinate 10,097 downwards.
GAATCTTTGAAGCCGACAATGATTCTTGAAAATTTAAATCGCGTAGTGGAACGTAATGTTGATCCGAACATGTTTGTTACGATGCTGTATGCGCAATATCTTCCAAAGAAAAGTAAACTGGAATTCGCATCGGCAGGACACGAGCCCGGTTTTTATTATAATGCAGCAAAAGGCAATTTTGTGGAAATGGAAACGAAAGGACTCGTTCTTGGTGTTTTGCCTAATACAACATATAAACAATATGAGCTAGAATTGGCTGCAGGCGACAAGGTCATCCTGCTAACGGATGGCGTCACGGAATGCAGATACGGCGACCGTTTTATTGAGGTTGATGAAGTGCTTGACGTAATAAAAAAATATGACTATTTACCTGCACAGCAGCATGTGGAATATGTATACCGACACTTTAATAATCAGCCGGATTTCAGGATGGAAGATGACTTCACGTTAATTATTTTAAAAAAACATGTTTAATGATGAATTGAACTGGGTATAAGTCCTTAGTACTACTCTACAACGTAATTACTCGTGAAGCAAGATTATTTTTCCCTTTTTTAAAAAATCGTCAAGGAGGATACATATGAATTTAACGATTGATATTGTAGATGATAGTGATAGGAGTCTGGTCAATCTTTCTGGAGAACTTGATGTATATACTGCTCCTCAGTTAAAGGAGACGCTTTTGCCTATTACAACAAAAGAAAAACACTTTGTGGAAGTTAACTTAGCGGAAATCACATATATGGACAGTACCGGGCTTGGTATTTTTATTAGTGCATTAAAAAATACGAAAGAGCATAACGGTCATTTAAAACTGATTAATCCGCAAGAGCGTGTCGCTCGTTTGTTCAGAATTACGGGTTTGAATGAAATTATGGATTTACAAGATACAGTTCAAGGTGGGAAAGAACAATGACACAATTTGACTTTATCGAAATGAAGTTTCCTGCAAGAGCAGAATACGTAGGTGTTATACGATTGAGTATTTCCGGAATTGCCAGCAGAATGGGTTTTTCGTATGAGGATATAGAAGATTTGAAAGTCGCTGTTTCCGAAGCTGCAACAAATGTTGTCTCCCATGCCTATGAAAAAGGAGAACCTGGAGAATTAACGATTGGTTTCGGTATCTATGATCAAAGACTGGAAATTATGGTAGCGGATCACGGTGGCAGTTTTGATTTGAATGAAATAAAAGGGAAAATCGGACCGTATGAGCCTTCTGAGTCAGTAGAGAGCTTACGAGAAGGAGGGTTTGGTTTATTTTTAATTAATGCTTTAATGGATAAGGTCGAAATCAATAATAAATATGGTGTAATAGTTTTAATGACTAAGTATTTGAATGAATCAGAGGTGGGGTTAGATGACCAAGTCTCTACAACCCAATAAGGAAAAAGATGAAGTATACGAATGGATAGATCATTTGCAAAAAGAGCCAACAGATGAAGCTGTTCAAGAAAAAGTTGTGCTCACTTATCAAAACCTTGTTGAATCTTTAGCTAGAAAATATTCGAAAAGCAGCAGTAATCACGAAGACCTTGTACAGGTGGGGATGATTGGGTTGCTGGCGGCAATAAAGCGATATGATCCTACTTACGGTAAATCATTTGAGTCCTTTGCCATACCTACCATTATCGGTGAAATTAAACGTTTTATTCGTGATAAAACATGGAGCGTACATGTGCCGCGTCGAATTAAAGAATTAGGCCCAAAAATTAGGAAAGCAATTGATGAACTAACAAATAAAAATCAATATTCGCCGTCCATTCCGGAAATAGCGGAATATTTGGATGTATCAGAAGAAGATGTGCTTGAAACGATGGAGATAGGCAGAAGTTATAAAGCACTATCTGTCGATCGGAGAATTGAAGCGGATGCAGACGGGAGCACCGTATCGATATTGGACCTAGTTGGGGATACGGATAATGGCTTTGATACGATCGACTTACGAATGCTACTGGAAAAAATTATGCCTGTACTAACAGAGCGCGAACAGAAAATACTACACTGTACGTATTTTGAAAATATGAGTCAAAAAGAAACCGGCGAACTTCTTGGAATTTCCCAGATGCATGTTTCCAGACTGCAACGCCGCTCATTAAGAAAAATGCGTGAAGCTATCCAATCGGAAAGTGTGGGTGTTTTTGATTGAGTAAACGGAAAGGTGCAGTAAAGGTTTCCGTCTATCAAAAACCAAAAAAAGATAATGTTTACTGCGGTGACAGCTATTTTTATAAAGAAACAGACAATGAATTTTTATGTGTATTGGTGGACGGGCTAGGCAGTGGTGAGGAAGCGCAGGAATCAGCCGAAATCGTCATTAACATTATTAAAGAAAACATTCATGTGACAGTCGATTCATTAATAAAGCACAGCAATCGCCAGTTATTTGGAAAACGCGGAGTTGTATTGGGGATTCTTAAGCTCGATTTTAAAGCGCAAATTTATACATATTCATCGATCGGAAATATTGGCATTATGACAGTAACAAATACAAAAAAGGAACGCAATATACCGAAATCCGGCTACCTGTCAGGATATAAGCGACCGTTCAAAGTAATACGTAAAAATTTGGAACCTGAAATGACTTTTTTTATGTTTTCAGATGGTGTACTGGATAAAGAACTGTCACAAGATTATTTTATCACCCAGAATGTTACGAAAGTGACAGAGATGTATGCTGCACAAAGCAAAGAAAAAAGGGACGATGACACGACGTTAATTGCAATGCATTATGAAGAAGTAGAATAAGAAAAAATAGACAGTTATGCTGGAGTGAACTGTCTATTTTTTGTTTTATAAAATGTCATCAAATCTTAGTTTAAAAATTTAAAAGTAGCTCGTGATTCGGTTGAAACGCTCGTCATTTGATGAGTACTACAAGTGAAAGCCTCAACCCCACTTGACAGCAAAATAACTACACGCCAACAAATTTATATCTCCTTTCTACAGTGCTACTAATTGAACCCAAACTAATATTCGGTAATATCTATCACCTAAAACGCCTTCTTTTTAATTGAAAGTAGGAAATGAACCTAATCTTTGATAAAATAAACACGTATGTGAAGGAGGTCTATTCGTGCAAGCGCAACTAAATGAAGAGATTACCCATTGGGTAGCGAAAGAAGCAAGTGTTAATCGAAAAACAGTTGATACAGTGATTGCTCTAATGGATGAGGGTAACACCGTACCATTTATCGCCCGTTACCGTAAGGAAGCAACCGGTGGGCTCGATGAAGTGCAAATCAAATTAATTCAGGATAAGTGGCAGTATGCTACGAACTTGGCTGAGAGAAAAGAAGAAGTCATTCGTTTGATCGATGAGCAGGGAAAATTGACGGATGAATTATCCACAGCGATTAATGAAGCTACACAATTACAACGTGTGGAAGATCTGTATCGCCCATATAAACAAAAACGGCGAACGAAAGCAACGATTGCAAAGGAAAAAGGATTGGAACCGCTGGCAGAAAGCGTGTGGGAACAACAAATATCTTTTTCACTTCAAGAAGAGGCAAAAAGTTACTTGTCTGAAGAGCATGAGTTACATACGGTGGAAGATGTATTGGGCGGTGTGAATGATATTATAGCGGAGTGGATTTCCGACGACGCAACGTATCGTGAATATATCCGTGAAGAAACATTTAAGCGTGGAACCATTCAAACCGAATTGAAAAAAGATGTCGAGGACGAAAAAGGCGTTTATAAGATGTATTATGAATACGAGGAAGCAATTCGAACAATGGTTTCCCACCGCATTTTAGCGATTAATCGCGGGGAAAAAGAAAATGTGCTTCGGGTTGCCGTACAATCCCCGACAGAACGAATTACAGATTACTTACAACATAAAGTAGTCAAAGACAGAACGGAAGCATCTATAAAGAATATTTTAGAAGAGGCTATTTTCGACAGCTACAAACGACTTATCCAACCGTCCATTGAAAGAGAAATTCGAAATGGGTTAACGGAAAAGGCAGAAGAACAAGCGATTGCGGTTTTCGGTGAAAACTTGAAAAACCTATTACTGCAACCCCCGTTAAAGGGGCGGACTGTTTTGGGAGTCGATCCTGCATTTCGAACAGGTTGTAAGCTTTCTGTGGTCGATGAAACAGGCAAGATGCATGCCATTAATGTGATATACCCGACGGCCCCAAGAAATGATGTTGCAGGGGCAGAAAAGGTTGTCATGGAACTCATTGAAAAATATGATATTGAATTAATTGCGATTGGTAATGGAACGGCATCGAGAGAGACAGAACAATTTATTGCAGATGTCATTACGAAACACGACATTAATGTTCCTTATATCATTGTTAATGAAGCTGGGGCGAGTGTATATTCTGCATCTGCTCTTGCTCGTGAGGAATTTCCGGATTTAGAAGTAGAAGAAAGAAGTGCTATTTCCATTGCTAGACGGGTGCAAGACCCACTTGCCGAACTTGTGAAAATTGATTCAAAGTCCATAGGTGTAGGTCAATATCAGCATGATGTCAGTCAAAAAGAACTAAACCATTCACTTGATTTTGTTGTGGAAACAGCGGTGAACCAAGTTGGAGTTAATGTCAATACAGCTTCTGTTTCGTTGTTGCACCATGTATCGGGATTAAGTAAAACGATTGCCAATAATATTGTTGCCGCAAGAAATGAGCAGGGGAAGTTCTCGAATCGGAAACAATTAAAAAAGATTCCGAGATTAGGACCGAAAACATATGAGCAAGGGATTGGTTTTTTACGTATATTGGACGGAGATAACCCGCTGGATCGTACCCCAATCCACCCAGAAAGTTATCAGCATACTAAAACATTGCTGAAAATGCTCGACTGTGAATTGGATGATATTGGATCGGAAATTTTGCGAGAGAAACTGAATATGGTGAACGAAAAAGAAATGGTGGAAAAGCTGGGGGTAGGTGTGCCGACCCTAAAAGATATAATGGCTGCACTTAGCCGTCCAGAGCGTGACCCGCGCGATGAATTTCCGCAACCACTGCTAAAACAAAATATTTTGGCGCTTGAAGATTTGGAGCCGGGTATGGAAATGCAAGGAACGGTACGAAATGTCGTTGACTTTGGTGTCTTCGTTGATATCGGGGTGAAACAAGACGGGCTAGTTCATATTTCTAAAATGGCAAACAAGTTTGTTAAACACCCAATGGATATTGCTTCTGTAGGAGACGTTGTTACTGTTTGGGTAGAAGATGTGGATGTTGACCGGGGCAGAGTTGCTCTTTCTATGGTCCAAAGCGAAAAAGCGTAAATTTTCTATATGAAAAATAAACGGCAGTATGCGCAAGTGGAAAAACTTGCACATGCCGCCGTTTTTGTCTTCAACACAAAGTCAATGATTCTAACCCTCGTCCATACCGAATATATATTTCAAACTATTCTTTATCGCTTGCTGCTTCTACTTCACTCATGGAAATTCCAAGTGCTTTTGCTACTCCTTCACCATAAGCCGGGTCAGCTTTGTAGCAATGGCCAATATGGCGAATTTTAATAAATCTTTCTGCACCTCGCATATTTCTTGCCGTATTTTCAAATAAAAGCTGTTTTTGTTCTTCGTTCATTAGATTAAACAATTTACCGGGTTGCTCAAAATAGTTATCATCATCTTCTCTGAAGTTCCAACGGTCACCATCTCCGTAAATCGGATGTGGAGGCTCTTTATGTTCTGGTTGATCCTTCCATTCACCGTAGCTATTCGGCCCGTAATGCAGGAGACTTCCATGGTTTCCGTCAACTCGCATTGCACCATCCCGATGAAAACTGTGGTATGGGCATTTTGGTTGGTTTACCGGTATTTGATGGTGATTCACACCTAAACGATAACGCTGTGCATCCCCGTAGGAAAACAGTCTTCCTTGCAACATTTTATCTGGTGAAAAGCTAATTCCTGGTACGACGTTGGCTGGTGTAAAAGCGGCCTGCTCTACTTCAGCAAAATAGTTGTCCGGATTTTTATTAAGCTCAAACTCCCCAACTTCGATTAAAGGAAAATCTTTTTTATACCATACTTTTGTCAAATCAAATGGGTTGTACGGCATATTATTTGCTTCTTCTTCGGTCATAACTTGGATGTACATTTTCCATTTAGGATAGTTTCCATCTTCAATTGTGTTATATAAGTCCCTTTGATGACTTTCGCGATCGGCGCCAACAAGGTCTTCTGCTTCCTCATCCGTTAAATTATCGATCCCTTGTTGACTGCGCATGTGAAATTTAACCCATACACGCTCGTTATCTTCATTAATCATGCTAAATGTATGGCTGCCAAATCCGTGCATATGGCGATATGATTTTGGAATACCGCGTTCGCTCATAATAATCGTTACTTGATGCAAGGCTTCGGGTAAGGAGGTCCAAAAATCCCAATTGTTATTAGCGTCCCGCATGTTTGTGCGTGGGTCGCGTTTTACAGCGTGGTTTAAATCCGGGAAAAGCAATGGATCTCTGAAAAAGAATACTGGTGTATTGTTTCCGACTAGATCCCAGTTTCCTTCATCTGTATAGAAGCGCATGGCAAAACCACGAATATCGCGTTCAGCATCTGCAGCGCCCCGTTCTCCCGCAACTGTTGAAAAACGAAGGAATATATCGGTTTGTTTGCCAATCTCTGAGAAAATTTTTGCTTTCGTATATTTTGTAATGTCATGTGTGACGGTAAACGTTCCATATGCACCAGACCCTTTTGCATGCATTCTTCGTTCCGGAATAACCTCTCTGTCAAAGTGGGCCAATTTTTCCAGGAACCAAACATCCTGAAGAAGCATTGGTCCACGTGGGCCGGCAGTAATTGAATTTTCATAGTCGGGTACTGGTGCACCCGCAGCAGTCGTCAGTCTCTTTTTATTCTCGTGATTTTTTTTACTCATAAAGATACCTCCTAAATTATTAAATGTAATTATTATAATATCATATAAATAATTAGATTACTATAAATATAGATTGATAGTATTAATTAAACATAATACATTGTCAAATTCGACATTCTGGAAGTAATTATATAAAGAGGTATGTATTTTTATTACCAATACTTCCGATCTATATTATCAATTAACAAACTCTAAATGATAATAATAGAACTGTTCCGTGAGTAGTAAACTTTATAACTACCATTTATATCAGTTTCAGCAAGTGACTTAAAAGTTGTTTTATGAGCGCATTCAAATAGAGTAGATAATAATGAAATTCAGGCTCAAGTCATAGAGACGAACGGTTTGGTGGTAGTGAAGACTTATCTGTGGATAATGAGATTGCAAATGTAACTCATTTTTTAAAGTGATTTTACATGGGATTTTCGAACAACTACTCTATAGGTATACATATGAAACATTTCAAAAGTTATTATCATTATGATAAGATTACTTGTACATAAGTAAAGGCAGGATTCAATGATGGACACAATTAAAGAAGAAGCCCTGTATAAACTGGTAAACTCATTATCTATGGAGTTTTTTCATATACCTTTTCAGCACAAAGTGATTTTTAATAAACGGCTACGTACAACAGGTGGACGGTATATCCCCGCCAGAAAGACAATTGAGTTGAACCCTAAGTATGCAACTGAGATGGATGAGAAAGAATTTGTTGGCATTATTAAACATGAGCTATGCCACTATCATCTGCATATTGCTGGGAAGGGGTATAAACATGGTGATGCTGAATTCAAACGACTACTGAAGAAGACCAATTCACCGAGGTATTGCACCCCACTGCCATCTGAAATGAATAGACATAAGCATATATATCTATGCAAACAATGCAAACATGAGTATAAGAGGATTCGGATTATAAATGTAAAAAAATATCGATGCGGTAAATGTCGTGGGAAACTATACAAGGTGTGATTTTTTCAGGGTAAGATGGTTTCGGGATGTAAATACGGTTATATAAAATGTTTTTATTGATTAGTTAAAATCGTTGACGTTCTCCAACCTTCCATGTTAAATTATATAAGCACTTGAAATGCATATGCATTTTATGCAGAATTACTTTTAATTTGTTTATATTACTGTTTACGGTTAAACCATATAAGATATAAACACTTTTTTTGCGCGGCTGTCTGAGGTTCGGCGCAGAGAATGCTAGTACTGCTTTGCGACATGGTGTCGCGAACTAAGCTCATTATTAACTGGAAACTAAGTCGAGATCTTGCATCGATCTACGGTGATGCACGGAATATCTCAATAGATCGAAATTAGATCGAAATTTTAATTGAAATGTGATTGACTTTTGTCATAAGATGTTGTAATCTATTTTTTGTTGTCATTATTTATGCTGACTTTCCTTTCGAAAATAACTTAGGTATCGGCAAGTCATTTACGTTGAAGAGAATATGAAACACTTTGTTTTTAATGCAGGAGCTTAAATAACGTTGCACGAATGAGTTGTATTATAACGGTTGAAATAACTCTGCAGTAATCATTGGGTTATCTTGAAGTATAGCCTTAACATTGATAGTGTTGTTGAATACAATGATCGAGTGCCATCAGAATGGGTGCCAACACATATCTTATTGGAATTTAGTATAATTATTCCACAGTAGCTCAGTGGTAGAGCTATCGGCTGTTAACCGATCGGTCGTAGGTTCGAATCCTACCTGTGGAGCCATTACGGAGAAGTACTCAAGTGGCTGAAGAGGTGCCCCTGCTAAGGGCATAGGTCGTTATGCGGCGCGAGGGTTCAAATCCCTCCTTCTCCGCCATTTATATGGCCCGTTGGTCAAGTGGTTAAGACACCGCCCTTTCACGGCGGTATCACGGGTTCGAATCCCGTACGGGTCATCCATTTTGAATGCAATGTGTTTTGGTGGGTAGTTTGGTCGTAGAGGATTGTTCCTTGGTTTGAGGCGGATCCTTTACGCATTTTATAGTCACGATACTTTTTTGTTGGGCTATAGCCAAGCGGTAAGGCAACGGGTTTTGGTCCCGTTATTCCCAGGTTCGAATCCTGGTAGCCCAGCCATGTATTTAAAAGGAGCCATTAGCTCAGTCGGTAGAGCATCTGACTTTTAATCAGAGGGTCACAGGTTCGATTCCTGTATGGCTCACTTTTCTTTAATGATCTGTAACTTGTTTTAAGGATGAGTATAAATTTAACTTCCATTTATTGTGGCGTGAAAGTTCGATAAATGATCAGCCATCTTGCAATTTATTTAATAAATGCGGTCGTGGCGGAATGGCAGACGCGCTAGGTTGAGGGCCTAGTGGTAGAGATACCGTGGAGGTTCAAGTCCTCTCGACCGCATCGAAATAAATGCTTGCGTCGATAATTTAGCTGTGTTATACTAAGAAACGTTGCTTCAAATGACAGCTAGTTAAATCAATTTCATTTTTTTATAATTTGCGGGTGTAGTTTAGTGGTAAAACCTCAGCCTTCCAAGCTGATGTCGTGGGTTCGATCCCCATCACCCGCTCCAAAATTACATTATTTATGATAGGGGCCTGTAGCTCAGCTGGTTAGAGCGCACGCCTGATAAGCGTGAGGTCGGTGGTTCGAGTCCACTCAGGCCCATTTCGTTTCTATAAAGAACAATTAAGGAACGAAATAATTGTTGACAGTAATCTCATAACATGGTATATTTGAAAAGTTGCTCCTTGAAAACTGAACAAAACAACTCGTATGTCAGAGTGAAAAACACCTCCGTGTTTTTCCTCTACAAGTCAGATCTTTCTATTAAGGAAGCTGACTATAAATGAAACAAGCTAAGATATAAAGGTGATTAACCGGTGTTAATCATCGCACAAACTTTTATGGAGAGTTTGATCTTGGCTCAGGACGAACGCTGGCGGCGTGCCTAATACATGCAAGTCGAGCGCGGGAAGCAGGCGGAATCCTTCGGGAGGAAGCCTGTGGAACGAGCGGCGGATGGGTGAGTAACACGTAGGCAACCTGCCTGCAAGACCGGGATAACTCGCGGAAACGCGAGCTAATACCGGATGATCCGAGTAATCTCCTGATTGCTCGGTAAAAGGCGGCATTAGCTGTCACTTGCAGATGGGCCTGCGGCGCATTAGCTAGTTGGTAGGATAACAGCCTACCAAGGCAACGATGCGTAGCCGACCTGAGAGGGTGATCGGCCACACTGGGACTGAGACACG